>NZ_JAKUEU010000005.1:0-137226 GCF_022663075.1 Bacillus cereus group sp. BfR-BA-01441 | reverse complement strand
GGTTTTTCTGCTTCCGGTTGTTTCTCTTCATTTTTAATTTGTTCAAGTTTATCTTGTTCAAATAAAAGTTGTACATCATGCATTTGCTTATAATTTCTTGATGCCATTTCGATAAATACTTTTGTATTTAGTTTTTTAGATAAATCGTTTACTTCAAACTCTACTACTCTTGTATCTTTTTCCTTATCCTCACTCACTACTTTTGCATCAACAAATGCGCCATCTTTTTCCGTTTGGAAATTTTTAATTAATGAGCTACTTTTTAGTGTTATAATTGCTTTTTTCTTACCGTTTTCTACTTTTAATACTCCTGGATTTACCATGTAACTATTCATCTTAGATTCTTCATCTGTTTGATCTTTTAACACTTTAAATGGAATGCTGTACGCACCATCTGTAATTGTGTTAGAATTTGGTTGTTGATCTGGGTCAGGCTTTTGGTCGGGCTTCTGACCTGGATCGGTAGTTTCATTTGGATCTGGCTTATTAGCTGGGTCCTCTTTTTCATTTGGTTTTTCTACATGAATTGGTGTAATGCTATTTTGATCAAATGCAATACGAACGTCGTACTCATGATGATAATTTAAAAAATCAATATCTACTTTTACTTTTGCATTTAATACCTTCTCTACATCTTCTACATCAAATTCTACTACTCTTGTATCTTTTTCTTTATCTTCACTAATTACATTTGTCGCAACTAGCTTACCTGCTTTTTCTGTTTCAAATTTCGTAATCCATGAACTATTTGTTAATGTAAAGGATACTTTCTTTTTCCCATCCTTCACTTTTAAAGTTCCCGGACTTACTGAATATTGATTCATCATCGATTCTTCATCTGATGTATCTTTTAAAACTTTGAAGCCAATTGAATATTCACCGTCAGCCAACTTGGTAGCTGCTTGAACTGCAAGTGGTTGTAATGTTGATACGAATGTAAATATCATTAAAAACATAGCAACAATAATTTTTGTATACCTGTTCAATGGAACGAC
Organism: Bacillus cereus group sp. BfR-BA-01441; assembly: GCF_022663075.1. NCBI lineage: Bacteria > Bacillati > Bacillota > Bacilli > Caryophanales > Bacillaceae > Bacillus > Bacillus cereus group sp. BfR-BA-01441. The sequence continues at coordinate 136,231 of NZ_JAKUEU010000005.1, read as the reverse complement.
TCTCCCTTTTGAAAATTATTTAATACTGTTCCCATCAAATACAAAGCGAATATCATACGAAGCATTATAATTAATAATTGGAATATTAATTTTCACCTTGCCATTTAGTTTTTTTGACAAGTCAGCAACTTCAAATTCTACAACTCTAGTATTATCTTTTTTGTTTTCACTTAACACGGTTGTTTCTACAAATTGACCATCTTTTTCTACTTGGAAACTTTTAATAGAAGCACTATCTTTCACTTTAAATGAAACATATTGTTTTCCATTTTTAACTGTTAATGTTGCTGGGCTTTCAAAATAACTATTCATTCTAGACGATTCATCTTTATCGCCTTTCCATACAGTAAAAGCAATATTATATTTTCCATCAGCTAGTTTTGTAGCAGCCTTTGCATCTTGTAAACCTAGTGTTGCGATAAATGTAAATAAAACAGCAAATACGGCAATAATCATTTTAAATTGTTTAAACATATATTCATCACCCTTCAAAAGATTTATTTACTCAATTTCACTTTACGAATTAAGAAAGCACCTGAAATAAGAATTAACGCTGCAAACAATCCAATACGTGCTTCATCGCCTGTTTTTGGGTTATCTGTTTTTTCAGCTTTTCCATTTTCATTTTTTGTTTCTTTATTCACTTCTTTAGCTGTTTCCTTACTCTCTACTTTTGTTTTTTCTTCTTTTACTTGTGTATCTGTTTTCGCTTGATCATTATTTTTTGTTGTAGCAGCTACGCCATTATCGCCACCTACAGCTTTTACATTTGCATCAAAAGCAAAACGAATTGTGTAGTGGTGGTCATAGTTTGCACTTGGTACAACAACATGAATTTTTACAGCTGCCGGTTTGGATAAATCATCTACTTTAAACTCTACTGTTCTTTTATCTGCCGATTCATCTTTATTAACAACTTTCGCATCAACAAAATTTCCGTTCTCTGGTGCTTTAAATTCTGTAATCCAAGCACTATGATTCATCGGAACTTGTACTCTCATCTCACCGTTTTTCACTATTAATTTTGCCGGCTTTTCAAAATAGTCATTTGCCATTGAAGCTGAATCATTTTCCGCTTTTTGAATTACATAATTAATATCGTAAGTACCATCAGCTAGTTTTGCTGAAGCATTCCCGTATGGCATTACAAGAAAAGCTAGCATACATACGAACGTTATAATAAAAGCGGGTAATACAGAAACCTTTTTCATTTTTTTTGTTTCCTCCTTGGTTATCTTTCATTTCACTTTTTATGAAAATGATAATTATTCTCAATTAATAAGAAAAAAATAATCTCTTCTACCTATTATTTAATTAGCATTCTTTTATGTAACATAAGCGTTATTGATTATCATTCTCATTTAATATTAAAAATAATATCTCACCCTATTCCTTATACGAAGGCATAGAAACTGAGAAAAAATTATTAAACGTATTTATTGATTATCATTCTCAATGTAGGTCAAAAAAAATAAACTTTCTCTTCTCCTCTTCTCTCACCTCTTCCCATAACAACACTATAGTTATAGAAACCCCGTTTCCCTCACTTCCCTTCCAATATTTCCACAACTAAGTCAATCTTAGCCTACTCATAAATTTTTTGTCAACTATATTACGTATAAAATTTTTAATATCTAAATTTCTCTATATGCGGCTTTTTTTACAAAAAAAGAGACTTTCTATTATAGAAAGCCTCTTTTCTCTATTTTTCTACAGCAATTTCCTGCTTTTGAAACTTAGAAACTATATAACCAATTCCTATACCGATTATGCCTGGAACTAACCAACCAATTCCTACACTATATAATGGAATCTTATCTAAAATAGGTGCTAGCGCTGCAATTTGAAGGTTTGCATTGTGTAACCCATCAAAGAAACTTATTGCAAATGCTCCTACAATCCCGCCCACATACATTGCTAATGGAAGACGAACGTAGTTTTCAACAAGTGATAATACGATAAGTACGATTCCAATTGGATAAATTGCGATTAAGATTGGTAATGCTAATGCATTTAACTGAGTTAACCCAAGGTTTGCTACCATAAATGCTAATACACAGAAAATGAAAACGACTTTTTGATAAGAAAGCTTTGGTAATAAAGAAGAGAAGTAATCACCACAAGCTGCAACAATACCTACAGAAGTTGTTAAACATGCTGCTGTAATTGCGATCCCTAGTAATAAAGTTCCGTAGCTACCAAATAAATGATTCACGACATTTGTTAAAATAATTCCTCCGTTTGCGCCCATTCCAAGTGACACACTAGAAGCTCCAAGATAAGCAAGTGCTAAATACACAAGTAGTAGACCAAGCGCTGCAATAAATCCTGCAAAGATTGTTACTTTTGCAATACTGTTTTTATTTGTAATGCCTTTTTCTTTTAACGCATGAATTACAACATTTCCGAATACCAGTGCTGCAAGTCCATCTAAAGTTAAATATCCATCAATAAATCCTTTAAAGAGAGGAGCACTATACGCTTCTGTCGGTGCACCAAATTCTCCAATTGGTGTAATAAGTGCTTTACCTACGATAATTGCAATAACAGCTAATAGTATTGGAGTTAGCACTTTACCAATACGACCCACTAATTTCGAAGGATTTAAAGCTAAATAGAAAGTGACTGCAAAAAAAATAAGTGTAAAGATAACAAGTGGATATGACTGACCAGCTATCTCACTTGGTAAAAACGGTGCAACACTCATCTCATAAGCTACTGTTCCTGTACGCGGCACACTTACGAATACGCCTAAACATAAATAAATTGCAGTGATAAAAACAAGTGCGAATATAGGATGTACACGTCCTGCTAGCTCATTAATATCTCCCTTTAAAGCTATAACAATTACTCCTAATAAAGGTAGTCCAACGCCTGTTACGATAAAACCAAACAACGCAATCCATACGTCTGTTCCAGCGCCTTGTCCTAATGCTGGTGGAAAAATCATATTACCCGCACCAAAAAACAGTGCAAATAACATTAAACTTATTGCAAACATCTCTGAAAACTTTAAAGATGATTTCATTTCTACTAACCTCCTAAAATAATAAATTAACAAAATATTCTGAATTAAAATCCGTCACATATCCTCTTTCAAGCATACTTCCCCGTAAAAGAACGCAAAAAACACCCGTCCCTAATAAAGGGACGAGTGTTGAAATCGTGGTTCCACCCTTATTCTAATAAAATGAATTTATAACGAAATAAGCTCATTTTATAGCTCGTGTAAATTGATAACGGTTTTATCCGCCAAGAATTACAATGCATCATGTATGCAGTTCACTCTTGAAGTTTAGAGGTGGTAAGCTTGTCTTTTCGTATTAGGAAGCTCACAGCCTAAGGCTTCCCTCTCTGAGAATCGTAAAATACAACTCATGTCCTCATCATTACTTTTATAAAATATCTTGTCGAAACTTGTTGTTTTTTATTATATGGGCTATTTTTTAAAAAATCAATAGTTTTATTTTTTCTGACAAAAAAATATAGGGAGAAAATTTTTCCTCCCTATAACTGCCCTATTAAAATTTCTAACTCTTCAGCTGTAACGCTCCGCCACTTTCCAACTTCAAGCTCATTTAGCTCTATATTCATAATGCGTACTCGCTTTAGCTTTATTACAGTAAATCCGAAAGCACGACTCATTCTACGAATTTGCCTGTTCATTCCTTGCGTTAAAACGATACGAAATGTTGATTGATCGACTCTTGTCACTTTGCACGGCTTCGTCATTCCATCTTTAATCTTTACACCGCGGGACATCTCATCAATAAACCAGTCCGTAAAAGGTTTATCGACTGTGACAACATATTCTTTCTCGTGCTCATGATCACCATGTAAAATTTGATTCGCAATGCCGCCGTCATTCGTTAATAAGATAAGTCCTTCTGATGCTTTATCTAATCGCCCAACTGGAAAGATTCGCTCTGGGTAATTGATATAATCAATAATATTATCTTCAATATGATCGGCTGCTGTACAAGTAATTCCGACTGGTTTATGAAATGCGATATACACTTTTTCTTTCTCTTCTTTTACAATAACTTGCCCATCAATCGTTACCCTATCACCATCGCTTACGAGTGCACCGTGCGTACATATTTCGCCGTTAATAGCCACGCGTCCAGCTTTAATGAGACGATCTGTTTCACGTCTGGAGCATAATTTTGCTTCGCTTATGTATTGGTTGATTTTCATGTTCTATTCCTTTTCACATATATTAAAAGCGTCAATCTATGGCAATATCATTCTGCCACGATTGACGCTTTTTCACTTCGCAAAAACAACTAAATAAATAACCCCAATCACCAAAAATATTCCACAACAAGCTAACAATACTTTTGCAAGTTTGTCCATAAACATATAATGGTTTCCCCTTTGTTTCGTTGTTTTCTATTTTAATTCGACAACTGTTACGCCTAGGCCTCCCTCGCCCATGTCACCGTAACGGAAGGTTTTTACACCGCGATGCTTCTTCAAGTAATCTTGTACACCTTGGCGAAGTGCTCCTGTCCCTTTACCGTGAATGATTGATACGCGAGGATAGCTTGCAAGCTGGGCATCGTCTAAGTATTTCTCAACGCGCGCCATTGCATTTTCAAATCGTTCACCACGAAGATCAAGTTCTAATGAAACGTGATAGTCTCTACCTTTTACCGTTGCAACTGCTTTTTTCTCTGTTTGCTTCGGTGTGTTAATGTATTCCATATTAGATTCTTTCACTTTCATCTTCAGAATACCGATTTGTACGCTCCACTCTGTATCGCTTACTTTTTCAAGTAGTTGACCTTTTTGACCGAACGTTAATACTTTCACTTCATCACCTGCACGTAACTGTTGTTTCGGTGCAGTATTTTTCACATTTACTTTTTGTTTCTTAACAAGCTCTGGCGCTGCGCCTTCTAGACGACTCTTCGCTTCAATTAGCTCGTGGTCTTTCACATTTGCAAGCTGTGCTTTACGCAATTGACGAAGTTCTTGAATAATGCCTTCTGCTTCTTTCTTTGCAGCTTCGACTTTTTCTTCTCCTTCTTTTTGCGCTTTTAATAATCGTTCATCACGATCTTCGTTAAATTCAATAATTTGACGTTGTAATTCACGATGCAGTTTTTCAGATTGTTTGCGAAGCGCTTCTGCTTCGTTCCAGTCACGCTCTGCGTTCTTCTGGCTTTCTTCTAACTTCGCAATCATATTTTCAATTTTATTCGTATCTGTACTAATGTGATTGCGTGCTTGCTCAATAACGCGATCAGATAATCCAAGACGTTTCGAAATTTCAAAGGCATTACTACGGCCTGGTACACCGATTAATAATTTATAAGTTGGACTTAATGTATTTACATCAAACTCAACACTCGCATTAATAACTTGCTCACGGTTATATCCGTATGCTTTTAATTCTGGATAATGCGTCGTTGCAACAACGCGAGCACCGCGATTACATACTTCATCTAAAATTGAAATGGCAAGTGCAGCCCCTTCCTGTGGGTCTGTTCCAGCACCTAATTCATCGAATAAAACTAAGCTTTCAAAATCAGCTTTTTCTAAAATATCAACGATGTTCACCATATGTGAGGAGAACGTACTTAAACTCTGTTCAATCGATTGCTCATCACCGATATCAGCAAAGATATTTTTGAATACACAAATCTCTGACTCATCCATTACTGGAATGTGAAGGCCAGATTGCGCCATTAACACACAAATACCAACTGTTTTCAGCGTAACTGTTTTACCACCTGTATTCGGTCCTGTAATAACAATTGTCGTGAAATCTTTACCTAACATAATGTTATTTGGCACGATTATTTCTGGATCGATAAGCGGATGGCGTGCTTGTCTTAAGTCCATGTAACGCTCGTTATTTACAATCGGCTTTGTCGCTTTAATTCGCTTCGCATAAAAAGCTTTCGCAAAGATGAAATCAAGATTTGCAACTACTTCTACGTTTGATAAAACGATATCCGCTTCTACTGCCACTTCTTCTGTTAACATTAATAAGATGCGTTCGATTTCTTGTTTTTCTTTCACACGTGCTTCTTGCAGTGCATTATTTAATTCTACAATGACTTGTGGCTCAATAAATAACGTTTGTCCAGAAGCCGATTGATCGTGAACAATACCACCATATACGCCGCGATATTCTTGTTTTACTGGGATTACGTAACGTTCGTTACGAATCGTTACAATCGAATCAGACAGCATCTTTTGCGCGTTTGAAGAGCGCGTCATATTTTCTAACTTTTCACGAATACGACTTTCCGCAGTACGAATTTGAGTACGAATACCACGCAGTTTATCACTTGCGCTATCGACTACTTCACCGCCGTCACCGATGCAATTTGTAATTTTCTTTTCTAAATCATATAAAGATACAATTTGAGCGACGTGAGTTTCTAAAATCGGAAGCTCGACACCGTTATCAGCCATATCTTCAATGAAGCGTTTCATATTACGACTACCATACATCGTATTTGCAATATCAAGTAATTCATTTGGACTTAACATACTCCCAATTTTTGCACGCTTCACATTTGAGCGAATATCCGTAATACCACCTAATGGTGCACTACCTTTTAAACGAATAACTTTCGCTGCTTCATCCGTTGTATCTTGCATTTCTACAATTTCTTCAAAATCAGTGCTCGGCACTAAATGCTTCACTTTGTCACGACCAAGTGAAGATGCTGTATGTTCAAGTAATTGTTCTTTTACTTTATTGTATTCTAATACACGCAACGTTCTTTCTAACATGTTGCAGGTCCCCCTTGTATTACTTATTACGTTTAATATAGTCTAATAAACGTTCAATATCCCACGTGTTAATCACGTTATCTTTTTGAATCCAACCTTTACGTGCTGCTGCTACACCTGTTTCCATATCTTCTAACATTTCAAGCGTATGAGCATCCGTATTAATCGCTACTTTCACACCAGCATCTTGTGCTTGTTTTAATAATTTCGCGCTTAAATCTAGACGGTTCGGATTCGCATTTAATTCTAAAACTGTATTTGTCTCTTTTGCTAGTTCGATTAATAAATCTGTATCTACATCATAACCCTCACGACGCCCGAGAAGACGTCCTGTAGGATGGGCAATCATTGTGACATGTTTATTCTCAAGTGCAGTACGTAGACGCTTCATAATCGTTTCACGGTCTTGTGAGAAGCTAGAGTGAATCGCTCCAATGACATAATCTAATTCTGCTAATACTTCATCATCAAAATCAAGCGAGGCATCTGGTAAAATGTCCATTTCAATTCCGCGTAAAATTGTAATGTCTGGATACTTTTCATTCATACGTTCAATTTCTTTCGCTTGCTCACGAAGACGCTCTTTCGTTAAACCGTTCGCCACTTTTAAGTATTGCGAGTGATCAGTAATCGCCATAAACTTATATCCACGAGCACGGCACGCTTGTACCATTTCTTCAATAGAAAAAGCACCGTCACTCCAAGTTGTATGCATATGTAAATCACCTTGTATATCGGAAAACTGAATTAAGTTCGGATACTCTTTAATTAATTCAATTTCTTTTCCATCTTCACGCACTTCTGGCGGAATAAATGGCAAACCGAAATGAGCAAAGAAGTCTTCTTCAGTCTCAAATGTTTTCACTTCACCTGTTTCCAAGTTCTCTACACCGTACTCACTAATTTTCTCGCCTTTATCTTTTGCGATTTGACGCATTTTTACGTTATGATCTTTTGATCCTGTGAAATGGTGAAGAGTTGTAATAAACTCTTCTGGTTTTACTAAACGGAAATCAATTGAAATATCATATTCATATTGAAGACGGACAGAAACTTTCGTATCTCCACTTGCTATTACTTCAATCATATTATCAAATTGTAGTAAATGCTCACGTACCGCTGCTGGTTCTGTCGTTGCAATGATAAAATCTAAATCTTTCACTGTTTCACGAACACGGCGCAAACTACCAGCGCGAGAGAAACGAATTACTTCAGCAATATTCGACAATTTCTCCTCTATTTCCCCGGCAATAGGCAATACCATCGCAATTGGTAAACGCTCTGGACGAGAGCCTACTTGATCGATTGCTTCTAATATTTTCTCTTCTGTCTTCTTACCGAAACCAGCTAAAGCTTGTACTTTATTTTCCTCACAAGCAGCTTTTAACGTCTCCATATCAATAACGCCTAGCTCTTTATATAACTTAGCCACCTTTTTACCACCAAGACCTGGTAGTTTTAATAACGGCAATAAGCTACTTGGTACTTCTTTTTCAAGTTCTTGTAATACTTCAGATGTTCCCGATTCTATATATTCTTGTATAACGGCTGCTGTTCCTTTTCCGATTCCTGGAATCTTTGTGAAATCTTCAATTTCAGAAAGACTACGATCGTCACTTTCTAATGCTGCTGCCGCTTTACGAAATGCAGATATTTTAAATGGATTCGCACCCTTTAGTTCCATAAAAAGCCCGATTGTCTCTAATAATTTGATCACTTGTTTTTTATTTACTTTCATCATTGCCCCGCCTTTCTTTCATAGAAAAAAACTTCTCTTTCCGAAAAAAGAGAAGTTATACTCTGCTACCTGTCTGCCATAGTTCCTTCACCTTTTCAGATAGAATCGGTGTATCGTCTACAATTATTTTGCTAATTGATGATTTTTGTAATGGTGTTTGTACTTGTTCAATCGGAAGAATATTTCCAATGATAATTAAGACAAACAAAATAATATATACTTCTAAAAATCCGAGGATTGCCCCCGCAAACGCATTTACTTGCTTTAAAACCGGTATTTCTGCAAACATATTTAACAAATTACCAAGTAATGAAAGTGCAATTTTAGTGATAATAAACAATATGATAAACGCAAGCGCTTGATAAAATACTGTCTCAATATTATTTGCATCAATCCATTCTGGAACAGATACGTTTTTATCAAATGGATACGGAATAAATTTCGCAAGTGCTGGCGCTAAATCTTTACAGTACCAGTATGCAACAAGGTATGCGATAATAAAGCTTGTTAACTTTACAAGTTGCAGAATAAACCCTCTGCGTAAGCCGAGGAAAAATCCCATAACAAGCAGTAAAATGATAATAATATCAATCATGTTATTCCATTCCTTTTTTTGTCATACTTTCTTTCAATTTCTCATGTTCTTCTTTTAATTTTATGTAATCGTGTATGACGTTTACCGCCGTCAATACCGCTAGTCTACTCGTGTCAAGCGAAGGATTCTTGGCATTGAGTTCGCGCATTTTATCATCCACAATCGCTGCTACCATGCGGATATGACTTGTACTTTCATCGCCAACAACTGAATATTGCTGACCATAGATTTCTACATTAATTCGACTTTTCTTTCCCTTTTGTTGTGACAACTCACCGGCCTCCAATCACGTACAGAATCCTAAAGTTTATCATACCATGAACCTTCATAATATGGAAACAGAAAGAACAATCCGATATGATAAAAATAACAATATAAAAAAAGGGGCGACCATTATGTCAAATTCTATCGTAATTCAAACAAATTCTACAGTAATTGAAGACATGAAACAACAATATAAACATTCGCTTAGCCCGAAAACTCCGCAAGGCGGGATCTTCATGGCAAAGGTACCATCTTGCACGATTACAGCGTATAAATCTGGAAAAGTAATGTTCCAAGGAGGCCGCGCTGAAGCAGAAGCTTCTCGTTGGCAAACTGTCTCTCAAACACCGAAAACAGCTGCAAAAAAATCTGTTGATTCACACCGTTATGCACCGCCTGCTTCCATCGGTACAATGTCTATTGTAGGGTCTGATGAAGTTGGTACTGGTGATTTCTTCGGACCGATGACAGTCGTTGCTGTATATGTGGATGCAAAGCAAATTCCACTACTAAAAGAACTTGGTGTAAAAGACTCTAAAAACTTAAATGACGATCAAATTACTGCCATTGCGAAACAACTTCTACACGTTGTTCCTTATAGCTCTCTTGTCCTTCATAACGAAAAATATAACGAGCTATTTGATAAAGGAAACAACCAAGGTAAGTTAAAAGCTTTACTACACAATAAAGCTATTACAAACTTATTAGCTAAAATGGCACCTACAAAACCTGAAGGCGTCTTAATCGATCAATTCACACAACCTGATACATACTATAAATATTTAGCAAAACAAAAACAGGTACAGCGTGAAAATGTTTACTTCGCTACGAAAGGTGAAAGTGTTCATTTAGCTGTTGCCGCCGCTTCCATTTTAGCTCGCTACTCATTCGTAAAACAGTTTGACGAACTAAGTAAAAAAGCTGGTATGCCACTTCCAAAAGGTGCTGGTAAACAAGTTGATATCGCTGCTGCTAAATTAATTCAAAAGCTTGGTAAAGAACGATTACCTGAGTTTGTGAAACTGCATTTCGCTAATACGGAGAAGGCGCTTCGCTTATTAAGATAGTATCGACAAAAACAGGAGCCTACAAACTCCTGTTTTTTGTTTCATGTGTTCTCGATTCAATGTAATTGCATTTACTATTTTCCTCTTCTAACTATATCGCTAAATTAACTCATTTTTAGTAATTCCCCTATAAAAAAGGAGAGCCGCCAAGACTCTCCCTTTTTTATATTAGCTTCGTTTCTGCTTCTTATTTGATGAAGATACTTTATGAGAACCCGTTTCATGTGTTGTTGTCCCTTGTCCTTCCACTTCTGGAGAACCTAGGATTGATCTTGAATGGTCTTTTTTCACTTTTTTACTCATTGCACTCACCCCCAAGGTTACTTTTTACTTAAGGGTAAAAAACTATTCAACATAATAATCTGAACATATACTCGCTACTCTTTTACTCTCGTGTTTGGTTTTCGCTTATGTCCCATAGCCGCTTTGCTGCATCCTTATCCAAGGCAGCTTCAGACATTTCCCCTACTTGTTTATCGGCATAGTAATAACCACTCTGATTAGTAAATCCAGTTGATTCTGCTAGCCATACTAAAGTTTCAGCACCTTTCTCCGGCGTACGGGAGAAAGGTTTCATTGCTGCCATAGTTAAGTGAGCAGCTAGACCATTATCCTGGTTAAAATTTGTATTCACTAGCCCCGGGTCAAAGCTATAAGCACTAACACCCGTTCCCTCCAACCGCTGTGCCAATTCAGAGGTGAATAAAATGTTAGCTAGTTTTGTTTGTGCATAACGCATTGTAGGACCGCCCATGAACTTCTTAATACCGCGATACAGTTGTTCTGCATCTAGATCATCGAAATCAATTCCCTTTTTAGCCATTTTATGACCGTGAGATGCAGTGGTAATGACGCGAGCAGGAGCACTTTCTTTTAAACGCTCCAACAACAAATCTGTAAGTAAGAATGGACCTAAATGGTTTACCGCCCAGGTCATCTCCAAACCGTCCTCTGTAATTTGTCTTGTTTGAAATAAAGCACCCGCATTATTTACTAATATATCAATTCTCGGACATCTTTCTAAAATATCGGTAGCTACCTGGCGTATAGATTGTTGGGAAGACATATCAGCGAAAAATATATCTACCACTGCATTCCCATCCGTTATATTTTCAAGTTGAGTCATAACATCATTCGCTTTTGCTTCATTACGTGCAATGATTCCTAGCTTAGCACCGCTTTTTGCAAACATCTTAGCTGCCGCTAATCCAATACCACTTGTTGCACCAGTGATTACTATATACTTGTCACGCAATGTCCACTTTGTATGACTTGGAATTTCCCCCATTGTATAAAAACCCCTTCCCTATATAAATGTCGCATTCGTTTTACTTATATATGAAGTGGGAATTGAACTATGAACAACATCTTTTCTAGTCGTGAAATACTTTATAAAGTTCAGGTTGCAATTACAACCTTTCTCAATAAAAAAAGCGAGAGCAGTTGCTCTCGCTTTTTTTATATCTTAAAACTCAGAAGAACCTGGAGTTCTTGGGAATGGAATTACGTCACGGATGTTAGCCATGCCAGTGATGTACATTAGGAAGCGCTCGAAACCTAGACCGAATCCAGCGTGTTTTGTACCGCCGTATTTTCTAAGTTCTAAGTACCACCAGTAGTCCTCTTCGTTCATACCTAATTCTTTAATTCTGTCTACTAAAACGTCCATTCTTTCTTCACGTTGACTTCCGCCGATTAATTCGCCGATGCCAGGAACTAGAAGGTCAGTAGCAGCTACTGTTTTACCGTCTTCATTCAAACGCATGTAGAATGCTTTAATGTCTTTCGGATAGTCAGTTACGAATACAGGGCGTTTGAAGATTTCTTCTGATAAGTATCTTTCGTGCTCTGTTTGTAAGTCAATTCCCCATTCTACTGGGTATTTGAAGTCAGCACCTGATTCTTGAAGTACTTTAATTGCTTCTGTATAAGTGATGCGACCGAAGTCTGAGTTAATTACGTTGTTCATGCGCTCAAGAACTGTTTTATCAACGAAGCTGTTGAAGAATTCCATTTCTTCTGGTGCATGCTCTAATACGTATTTCATTGCATATTTCAGCATATCTTCTGTAAGGTTCATTACATCCCCTAGTTCCGCGAATGCAATCTCAGGCTCAACCATCCAGAACTCAGCAGCGTGGCGAGTTGTGTTTGAGTTTTCTGCACGGAATGTAGGTCCGAATGTGTATACATCACGGAATGCTAATGCATAAGCTTCAGCGTTCAGCTGTCCACTTACTGTTAGGTTTGTTTCTTTACCGAAGAAGTCTTTTGACTCATCAACTTTTCCGTCTTCACCTTTTGGTAGGTTATTTAAATCTTGCGTTGTTACGCGGAACATTTCGCCAGCACCTTCTGTATCACTACCAGTGATGATAGGTGTATGAACATGTACGAATCCACGCTCTTGGAAGAATTGGTGAATCGCAAATGCTGCGATAGAACGTACGCGGAACGTTGCAGAGAATGCATTTGTTCTTGGACGTAAGTGAGCGATTGTACGTAAGTATTCAAATGTATGACGTTTCTTTTGAAGTGGGTAATCAGAATCTGATAAGCCCTCGATATCAATTTTTTCTGCTTTAATTTCAAATGGTTGCTTCGCTCCAGGCGTTGCAATTACTTTACCTTCTACTTTAACTGAAGAGCTAAGTGGAAGTTTTGCAATTTCTTTGAAGTTCTCTAATTCTGTATCGAAAACGATTTGAACGCTTTTGAAGAAGCTACCGTCGTTTAATTCGATGAAACCAAATGCTTTTGAATCACGTAAGTTACGAATCCACCCTGATACTTGTACTGTTTGATCTGCATACTTTTCTGTATCTCTATACAGACTTTTTACTAATGTGTTTTCCATAGTGAAATTCTCCTTTGCTCATATATTTAAATACAAAAAAACCTTTCATCCATAAAGGGACGAAAGGTTAAACTTCGCGGTACCACCCAATTTGTCATAAAGACCAACTTTAACTCGTATGTAATACATACTTCCCGGTTTGTAACAGGCCGGATTCCCGTCTAAGTCTACTCTTGAATACGAGATTCAATTTCGGTTAGCAACTCCAAGGTGTTCTTCACATATACCGCCTCATCAGGCTCTCACCGTCCCTGACTCGCTTTGGATTATAGTATATACTACTTTTCCTTATCATCGTCTTTCATTTTGTTAAACTAAAATTAATGTACTACATTCGAGAGAAAGATGCAAGATGTCGGAAAATATATCAGTATTTTTCTTTTTTCAACAACATATATTTAAACGATTTCCATGAGAGATTAATTCCCTACTGTATTATCCTAATTTCCTTTTAATAATTCTTTCATCTTCATTTTTGTATCTTCCTCTATACGTGGCTGATAAATTGTAAGCTTTAATTCAGGTGCATCATAAACCTGGAGTGTAACATGATCCATGACCAACGTCCCTATGGCAGGATGTAAAAGTACTTTCCGACCAATAGGTGTTCCTTGCACTTCATGATTTGACCACCACATACGAAATTCGCTACTTCTTTCCGTAAGTTCCTCAATCACATTTTTAAACCACTCATCCCCAATAAATTGTGTATATGTAGCTCGGAACTGTGCAATTAAACGTTGTGCATGATTTTCCCAGTTTTCAAATAGTTTACGGTATTCTTTTGATGTAAAACAACGCCAAACCGCATTTCGATTTCTCTCATCCATTTCACCAAAATCACCAAATACAACACTAGCAGCCTTATTCCAATGAACAATGTTAAATTTTTCATCAATTACATAAGCAGGACAAAATTGTAATTGATCTAGTAACCCCTCTAAAACCCCATTTATATGTCCAGCAATCGGCTTCCTTATTTGAGAAGGTAGTGAAAGATTTGCCAATAAAATCAAATGATTTCTTTCTTCTCCCTCCAACCGAAACACACGAGAAATTGACTCTATAACTTCTTGAGAAACTTGGATATCACGCCCTTGTTCTAACCATGTATACCATGTCAATCCAATTCCAGTTAATTGTGCAACTTCTTCCCGTCTTAATCCTTTTGTTTTTCTTCGCTGACCAATTGGTAAATTAAATTGCTCAGGAGTCAACCTAGCTCGGCGGCTTTTCAAAAAATCTGCTAGTTCCTTCCTTCTATCTGCATCGCTTAACATATAATATTCCCCTTTATTAGTGGTAGTTTTTATACCAGTATAAATACACTCCTATTTTCATTATAAACCTACCTTTATCTTAATGAGTAAAGGAGGTGAATTTTATGATAATAAAAAATATAGAAACACATTCTTTTGAACTAACACAGCGATTTGTTTTATTTATGGCGGTAATATGTGGTTTTACAGTAGCAAACGTGTATATAAATCAAACCCTTTTAGTAAGCATAGCCCATACTTTTCATGTTTCAGAAACTAGAATCGGTATTGTTGCTACCGTAACCCAAGTCGGATATGCATTAGGAAATCTTTTCATAGTTCCTTTAGGGGATATACTTGAGAGAAAAAAATTAATTTTAATTTTATTGTCTCTCATTTGTATTAACTTAGCTTTAGCCGCTTTCTCAACAGATATGACTTGGCTAATTGCAGCTAATTTTATTCTTGGATTTGTTACAATCATCCCCCAGATTGTAATCCCTTTCGTCTCTCAATACGCCACTGATCAAAATAGAGGTCAAATTTTAGGAAATGTATCTATCGGTCTAGTTTGCGGCATTTTAGGAGCTCGATTAATTAGCGGATTAATTGATATTCACTTCGGATGGCGAACTGTTTATGGGATTTTTTTCATAAGTACTTTCATTCTTATGTTATTAGTGAAAATGTATTTCCCTAAAGGAGATCAGACTCATCACATGCAATATAAAAAGCTTCTCTTTTCTTTCATTCCACTCTTGTTGCAAGAGAAAATGTTACGAAAGGCTTGTTTAAGTCAAGGGATGGTATTTGGAGCTTTCAGTGTTTTTTGGACTACACTTATTTTCTTATTAACTACACATCCTTATCATTACGGAAGCTCTACTGTTGGATTAATCGGTTTAGTAGGAATAGTAGGAGCATTTGCAACACCTATTATCGGGCGCATTATAGATAAAAAAGGAGCCATTTTTGCAAACGCTTTATGTACGTCTATTTCATTTTTTTCTTTTTTACTATTTTTGTTTTCAGGGTACTGGTTACCAGGACTCATTGTAGGGGCTCTTTTACTTACAGCTGGCACTCAAGCAAATCAAGTAGCTTGTCAAGCACACCTTTTCCAATTACATCCTGAGAAACGAAGTAGTTTGAACGGCATATACATGGTGGCAACATTTCTCGGTGGGTCTATAGGCTCTTACTTCGGACTGCTCGTCTGGAGCAAATGGCAGTGGACCGGAGTATGTATTCTTGGAATTTCCATGATAAGTATTACACTAATCTCATTTATAAAAATGCCCAATTATACTAGAAGGGAAGATGTATGTAATGAAAGAAACTAGTGTGAATTATGAAAAAGGGATGGGAATTTTAGCAAAAATCTCTCCTGAACATTACCAAAACATCGTAAATAACCTTGCAGATTCTGTTGCACCTGATTTAGGAACATTAGCTGTAGAATTTAACTACGGTCAAATTTTTGCCAGACCAGGTCTTGACTTGAAATCTCGATTACTTGCGACCGTTGCTGGATTAACAGCTTTAGGGAATACTGAACAACTGAAATTTTATATAAACGGAGCTTTAAACGTCGGATGGACAGAAGAAGAAATCATTGAAGTAATGATGCAAATGATTATATATGCCGGATTTCCTGTAGCATTAAACACCATTTTAACGGTTGCTACCGAAGTATTTACAGAACGAAAAACAGATACAATGTAATTAAAAATAAAAAGGTTGAGTCCCCTTCAATGGGTACTCAACCTTTTTATTTTTAAATTACTTACGTAACTCCGCACCAAATTTCTCTTCTACCGCTGTTAATACACGGTTATGTGCTTCTGTTACTTCTTCGTCTGTTAACGTACGCTCTGCATCGAAGTAGTTCATAGAGAATGCAAGTGATTTCTTGCCTTCTTCCATTTTTTCACCTTCGTATAAGTCAAATAGTGTTACATCTTTCAGAAGTTCTCCACCAGCTTCAGCAATAACTTGCTTCATTTCGCCAGCTTTTGTTTCTTTCGTTACGACAACAGCCATATCACGTGTCATAGATGGGAAACGTGGAATCGCTGAGTAGTAAGTTTCTTCTGCGTCTGCACCGAATACTTTTACAAGAGATAGTTCGAATACGAATGTATTTTTCACATCTAATTGTTTTTCTGCTTCTGGGTGCAATTGACCGATGAAACCAATTACTTCGCCATCTAATACGATGTCAGCTGTACGACCTGGGTGCATACCTCCACGTTTTGCTGGTGCATATGTGATTTGATTTACAACGCCAAGTACGTCGAATAGTCCTTCTAGTACACCTTTCACAACGAAGAAGTCTACTACTTTCTTCTCACCTTGCCATGCATGGTGAAGAGCAAGACCTGTCATAACACCTGCAAGATGTTGTTCTTCTTTCGGAAGTTCTCCTTCTTCTGTCGGTAAGAAGATAGAACCTACTTCGTATAAAGCAACGCTGTCGTTTTTACGAGCGACATTGTATGAAACTGCTTCTAGTAATTGCGGTACTAAGCTTAAACGAAGTTGGCTACGTTCTTCACTCATTGGAAGTGCAAGACCTACAGGCGCCTTTTCGTTTGGCTCAACCATATATTGTTTCGCTTTATCAGCGCTTGTTAATGAATATGTGATTGCTTCATATAAACCAGCACCCTCTAAGAAGCGGCGTACTTTACGACGTTTCGTTTGTGCTGATGTTAATTTACCACGAGTCATCGTTCCAGAAGGTAATGTAACTGGAATGTGGTCATAACCGTATAGACGGCCCACTTCTTCTACTAAGTCTTCTGAAATTGTAATATCAGGACGACGTGCTGGTACATTCACGTGGAATGTTCCTTCTACTTCTGTGAATGGGAATTTCAAGTTTGTGAACATTGTACCCATTTCACTCGCAGAAATATTTGTACCTAATACACGGTTTACTTTTTCAGCAGTAACAGATACTGTACGCTCTTGTACTTGTAAGTTGTCAGCTTCTACTACACCTTCAAGTGCTTCACCGCCAGCATATTTCGCCATTAAAGCAGCTGCGTGTTGAATTGCTTCAAATGTACGTGTTGGGTCGATTCCTTTTTCGAAACGTGCACTTGATTCACTACGAAGACCTAAGTCTTTTGATGTACGACGTACTGTTTGACCTGCAAAGTATGCAGACTCAATTAGAACGTTTACTGTCTCATTTGTAACTTCAGAATCCGCCCCGCCCATTACACCAGCAACAGCTAAAGCTTTCGTGCCGTTTGTAATTACAAGGTGGTGGCTTTGTAATGTACGCTCTTGATCATCTAACGTTTCAATTTTTTCGCCTTCTTTTGCAAGACGAACAACGATTTCTTTTGAACCTAATTTATCGTAATCGAATGCATGTAACGGTTGACCGTATTCCATTAAAATGTAGTTTGTAATATCAACTACGTTGCTAATTGGACGAATGCCAGCTGCCATAAGACGAGTTTGCATCCACATTGGTGATGGACCAATCTTTACGTTTTTAACCATTTTCGCAATGTATAATGGGTTTTCTTCTTTCGCTTCTACACTTACAGAAATATAATCAGAAGTTTTTTCTGCTGTTTCTTGTAAGTCGATAGCTGGAAGTTTTACTTCGCGGCCATAAATAGCAGCTACTTCGTAAGCAACACCTAACATGTTTAAGCAATCTGCACGGTTTGGTGTTAAGCCAAGCTCAAGTACTTCATCGTGTAAGTTTAAAATTTCAAGTGCATCTGCACCAACTTCAGCGTCACTTGGGAAGATGAAGATACCATCTGCGTATTCTTTTGAAACTAACTTTCCATCAATACCAAGCTCTTGAAGAGCACAAACCATACCGTGAGAAGCTTCACCGCGTAGTTTTGCTTTTTTGATTTTGAAGTTACCAGGAAGTACAGCTCCAACTTTTGCAACTGGTACTTTTAAACCTTTTGCAATGTTAGCAGCTCCACAAATAATTTGAACTGGCTCTTCTTCACCGATATCGATTAAGCATTTGCTTAATTTATCAGCTTCTGGGTGTTTTTCACATTCTAATACGTGACCAACTACAACACCTTTTACACCTTTATTTAATACTTCAACGCCTTCTACTTCAATACCACTTTTCGTGATTTTGTCTGCTAGTTCTTGTGCTGTTACATCTTTAATATCTACATACTCTTGTAACCAACGATATGATACGAACATACTTATCCTCTCCTTCCCTTACGCTCGTTTGAATTGTTGTAAGAAACGTACATCATTTGTATAGAAATGACGAATGTCATCTACTCCGTATTTCAACATTGCGATACGCTCTGCGCCCATACCGAATGCGAAGCCTTGATATTCTTTTGAATCATAACCAGCCATTTCAAGTACGTTCGGGTGAACCATACCTGCGCCTAGAATTTCAATCCAGCCAGTTCCTTTACAAGTGCCGCAACCTTTGCCATGACACATCATACAAGAAATATCCATCTCTACAGATGGCTCTGTGAATGGGAAGAAACTTGGACGAAGACGGATTTCACGATCTTCACCGAACATCTTTTTCACGAATACTTGCAGTGTACCTTTTAAGTCACTCATACGAATGTTTTTATCAATTACAAGACCTTCAATTTGCATGAACTGATGTGAATGCGTCGCATCGTCGTCATCACGGCGATACACTTTACCAGGACAAATAATTTTAATTGGGCCTTTTTCTTTATTATTTTCCATCGTACGTGCTTGCACAGAAGATGTATGTGTACGTAGTAACGTTTCTTCTGTGATGTAGAATGTATCTTGCATATCACGCGCTGGGTGATCTTTCGGTAAGTTTAGTGCTTCGAAGTTGTAGTAGTCTTTTTCTACTTCTGTTCCTTCAGCTACTTCATAACCCATACCGATGAATACATCTTCAATTTGCTCAACAACAGCTGTTAACGGATGGTGACAACCTGTTTCAACAGGACGACCTGGCAATGTAACATCAATTGTTTCAGTAGCTAATTTCGCTTCAATTACTGCTTTTTCTAAGTTACTAATTTTGTCGTCTAGACGCGTTTGAATCGCTTCACGTACTTCATTTACTAATGCTCCCATACGTGGACGCTCTTCTGCTGATAATTTTCCCATGCCGCGTAATACTTCTGTAATTGGGCCTTTTTTTCCTAAATACGCTACGCGTACGTCGTTTAAGCCCTTTAGCTCTTTCGCTTCTTCAATAAGCTCTAACGCTTTTTGCTTTAGCTCTTTTAAACGTGCTTCCATTTTGGAACCCTCCTAATTTTAAAAATAAAAAAACCTCGCTCCCAAAAAGGGACGAGGTAAATTCGCGGTACCACCCTAAATTGACAGAACAAGTCTGCCCACTCATTAGTTATAACGATCAATTCTGACCGGAACGCCTTTACATATACATGGTCCTGGCGTCAACTCCAGAGGTGAATTCACTTCCGTCTACCATAAGAATGCTTTCAGTCTACGGCACTCTCTCCCTATATGGCGATTTTGTAAGCTACTCTTCTCTATCAACGTTTTTCGTTATTTAACTTTTAATATAATGTACTTCAACTTATTATAAGAAGTTTTTTATTTGTTCGCAACCGGGCTTTGCAAATAATACGTTAAAATCCCTGCTGCAACCGCAACATTTAATGATTCTGCCCCGCCGTAAATCGGAATATACAAGTTTTGATCCGTTTTTGCAAGAATTTCTTGGCGTACGCCATTTCCTTCATTTCCTACAATTAATGCAAAACTGCCAGCCGGCGTTACTTCACCATACGGAACTCCATTTTCAAGAGCTGTTCCATATACAGGAACGTTATTTTCTTTTAACTTGTCTACCCATTCTTCTAAGTTCCCTTTTACAATTGGTAAGTGGAAAATAGAGCCTTGTGTAGAGCGGAGTACTTTACTATTGTAAACATCAACACAACCTTCTCCAAGCACAACGGCGTGAATACCAGCTGCATCAGCTGTACGAATAATTGTTCCTAAATTACCTGGGTCTTGCAGGCCATCTAATAAAAGGAATTTCCCATCAGTAAGAGCTACTTCTTTCTCATGCTTCTCACAAACAGCAAATACACCTTGCGTCGTTTCTGTTTCACGAAGTATTTTTACAATCGCCTCAGGTACGATGTACATTTCCACATCATTAACTGTCCAATCTTTCGGAAGGTCTGTCTGATCTGAAACGATAAGTTCTGTTACAATTCCTGTCTTCAAAGCTTCCTCGACTAAGTGGAATCCTTCTACAAAAAATAAACCTTTTTTATCGCGTTCTTTTTTCGTTTGCAGCTTTTTCCACTGCTTTACACGCGGATTTTGTACTGAATCAATGTTTTTCATAATATGTATTTCCCTCTCTTCTTGTCTTATCATTATAGCCTATTTTTCATACATATTTACATAAAAAAGAACAAAAACTAACGTCAGTTTCAATTCTGAAGAAGAGGTGAAAGCAATGAGTTTTAATTTACGCGGTGCCGTATTAGCGAATGTATCTGGAAATTCACAAGATCAATTACAAGAAACAATCGTCGATGCAATTCAAAGCGGTGAAGAAAAAATGCTTCCAGGTCTTGGCGTTTTATTTGAAGTCATTTGGAAAAACGCTGATGAAAATGAAAAGCACGAAATGTTAGAAACACTAGAGCAAGGATTAAAAAAATAAGCAATTTGAAAATCACCTTTGCATAAGCTAAGGTGATTTTTTTGCAGAAAAATTTTTTCTTCTCCTAAACATTTCTACTTTACTAACGAACTATGATGGAGTACAATGTTCAAAATACATTTAAACCGATCGATTTTTCTTCATATACACCATAAGATAAAAGGAGTGAATGTTTTATGCACCGTATTACGCTTGAACAAATTTTTAAACACCACATTACACAAAAATACGTAAACCGTTCTGGAATGGTCCACGCGATCGCTGTCGCTTACCATGCGTTTCACCTAGCCAAAAAGCATCACGCCTCAGTCGATGCTGCCACAAAAGCTGGCTTCCTTCATGATATCGGACATCATACGTGGTACACAGGCGGCGAATGGGATTATGACTTATATAAAAAGAATGATATCCATGCAATTAAAGGCGCTGAAAGAGCACATAAATTACTTATTAGATTAGGAGAACATCCAAAACTAGCAAAAGAAATTTCTATTGCAATTCTTCTTCATACAGATTCTTTCTTAGTGGAACAAGAAATTGAAAGAACATCTCTTCAAAATATTATTAAATGGGCAGACGAAGCAGATGAAGAACCGGGCGGAGCGCATCATTATCGAACAATTTCTTATGAAAAAGCACTTAAAGCAATTCAGCAATTAGATCGATTGGTAGAGCGTGAATTGCAAATAGAGCAAGCAAAATTGAATAACAAGACAGAACATAGTTATCAATGAGAAAGAGGCATCACTACAGGGTGATACCTCTTTTATTATTTTATGGAAAATACACCTTTATATGTAATATTTAAATATTACGCCTGAAAACAAAATCCATTATTCCAGCTATGTTATTTCATATTATGAATAATATGTTAGCATTCTTAGGATAAAGAGAGGTATCATGATGATACCTCTCTTTACTCTTTTTATAACAACTTCTTTATACTAATTTTAATTTCTTTAATTGTCTTATTAGCGAGGATAAATGGATTACAAGCACAATGTAAAAGTATACACAACATAGGATTTATTATTTTTATTGCGGGACTACTGGGGGTTATTTTCTGGGTTCTCATGTCTGCAGGTGATTCATTCTATATCTAATTGAATCCTTGTATAAGAAAACAAAAAAGCAGGGAAATTAATTCCCTGCTTTTCTATTTGGTTTATTGCCTGATTGTAAGAAGAACGATAACACCCAAGCGATACCTGCTAGTATCGTTGCGATTAAGAAGGCATCGTTAATACCGTTAATTGCAGATAGCTTTGAAATTTGTCCATATAATAGTTGTGTGCTCATCGCGTCTCCTGCTTGAGCTGATCCAGCTAAGGCCGCTAAGCTTTGACCCATGCCGTGTACTTTATCAACTAAAATTGGGTT
Organism: Bacillus cereus group sp. BfR-BA-01441; assembly: GCF_022663075.1. NCBI lineage: Bacteria > Bacillati > Bacillota > Bacilli > Caryophanales > Bacillaceae > Bacillus > Bacillus cereus group sp. BfR-BA-01441. The sequence continues at coordinate 113,651 of NZ_JAKUEU010000005.1, read as the reverse complement.
TGATGTTGTTAACATGTTGCCGTAATCAGCTACGTGAGCAGTCGTTTGTTGCGTCATAAGTGTAATTAAAATAGCTGTTCCGATTGAACCCGCTACTTGTCTTGACGTATTTTGCGTTGCTGTACCGTGAGAAATTAATTTCATCGGCAGCGCGTTCATACCAGCTGTCATAATTGGCATCATAATGAATGACATACCAATTGAACGTATAATGTAATCCGTCATAATAACGCTATACGGCGTATCCATCGATAATTTTGTAAATTCATATGTCGCATACGTCGTAATTGCCAATCCAATTATCGCTAATGGACGAATACCATATTTATCGAATAATTTACCCGCTACTGGTCCCATGATCCCCATAATTAATGATCCTGGAAGAAGTAGTAAACCAGATTCAATTGGCGTAAAGCCACGAATGTTTTGCAGATATACTGGAAGCAATAACATACCTCCGAATAATGCCATCGTAACGATTGCATTAATTACTAAAGTAAAAGTAAATACTGGATATTTAAATACTTGTAAATCAAGCATTTTATTGTCCGTTGTTAACTCTCTCCAAATAAATAACGCTAAACCAATTACACCGATAACAAGTGAAATAATGACTTCTGCACTAGTCCAACTATTATTTCCAGCTTCACTAAATCCGTACAATAAGCTTCCTAGTCCAATACTTGAACTAACCACACCGAATATATCTAATTTCGTTTTAGACACCGGCTGAGCTAGTGTAAAGAATTTTAAAGATAGGAACGTAATAATTAAACCAATAATAAACATCGCATAGAACATTAAGTTCCAGCTATAGTTTTCAATCACCCAACCTGTTACAGTTGGTCCGATAGCTGGTGCTAAAATCATCGCTACACCTAGTAATCCCATCGCCGCTCCGCGTTTATGAGGCGGGAATAACGTCATGAAGATATTCATACCAACCGGCATTAAAATACCCGCACCAACTGCTTGAATTACGCGACCTGTCATCATCATTGTAAAGTTTCCTGAAGTAGCACAAATGATAGATCCTACCGTGAAGAATAACATTGCTGCTACGAATAATTTACGATACGTAAATCGTGAAACTAAAAAGGCACTAATCGGTACTAAAATACCATTTACAAGCATGAAGCCTGTAATTAACCATTGTGCTGTTGAAGTTGATACATTAAATTCATTCATTAACGGAGGTAATGCAACATTAATGATTGTTTGGTTTAAAATAGAAACGAACATGCCTAGAATTAATACAGCTACAACTGCTTTTGCGTTCACATTCTCTACAGGCATAGACATTTGTTTTTTCGGCACTTCTTTTTCTTGTTTTACTTCTTCTTGCTTTCCTGTTTCTAACTCAACTACATTAGAAATTTCCGATTCTTGCTTTCGTTCAATTTCTTTCTCTTTTGTTTCAACTTTACTTACTTCTATTTTACTTACGGCTGGGACTTGTTCTTCTCCCATTTTCGTTTTTTTCTTTCGTAAAAGACGATTTACAAGGAAGAAGACGATTATACAAAATAGTGCATATCCTGCAATTACAATTGAGGACATCTCATCTCCCCCTTACTTATGAATACGAACTGTCACATTCATGCCAGGAACAATATTTACTGATTTGCTATGATCTAAAGAAATTTTAACTGGTACTACTTGTGTTACTTTCGTATAGTTCGCTGTTGCGTTGCTTGATGGCAACATAGAGAATGTATTCGCTGTTGTTAAGCCAACTTGTTCTACTTTTCCTGTTAACGTTGTATCTGGGTATGCATCTACATACACATCTACATCTTGACCTTTTTGAACATCATCAACATCTGTTTCTTCAATGTTTGCTGTTACCCATAAATTGTTCATATCAAATGCATAAGCAATTGGGCTACCCGCTCCAACGAAAGCATTTGTTGTCGCGTTTGATTGTACAACTGTTGCATTTTGTGGAATTGTTACATCTACTGTTTGTTCTCCATTAGCTGCCGCTACAGTAACAGTACCTAATTTATCGTTCTCATTATAATTTTTTCCTACTTCAGCTTTCCAGTCAGTTAGTTTACCTGCTACTGGTGAAGCAACCGGAATTACCTTTCCATCAATCTTTGCATTGTCTGTTTTTAAGTAATTTTCCGTTTGATTGTAATAGTAATAACCGCCAATACCGCCGCCAACTAGTACAATTAATGTGATAATGTTGATAATTACCATTCTTCGAAACTGATTCATTGCATTCCTCTCCTTATATCGCATATAATTTTTTTCTAAACTATTTATGTCCTTATTGTTTAGATTGTTTAATTGTTAATTATATTAACCTTTTAACAAAAAAATCACACCATCTGCAGCGTAAATCGAAATTTATCTACCTGCGAGCGGTGCTGATTTCTGAAGGACTATCGTTTATAATTATAAATAATTATTTTGAATCTACAACCGACAATTTACGTATGAAATGTTGCTTAAACAACAATATAATACCAATATGTTGTTTAAGTATAGAAAATTAAACGAGGAGAAGGAAAATGTCTATTAAAAATACAAATGATCCACGTGTAAAGCGAACGAGACAACTCATTCAGGATGCTTTTGTCGCTTTAGTAGGCGAAAAAGGCTTTGAAAATGTAACTGTGCAACATATCGCAGAACGCGCTCCTGTAAACCGCGCTACATTTTATAGCCATTACCATGATAAATATGACCTATTAGACAAAAGCATTGAAGAAATGTTAGAGAAGCTAGCAGAAGTAATTAAACCGAAAAATAGAAATAAAGAAGATTTTCAACTTACATTTGATTCACCTCATCCTACATTTTTGGCTTTATTCGAACATATCGCAGAAAATGTAAACTTTTATAACGTTATGCTTGGGGATAAAGCTGCCGGAAACTACTCTTATAAAATGATGAAAACAATACAAGTGCATTTAACATTAAGCTTGTCTATTTCACAACCAGATGATGAAGATCTTATGGTTCCTCGTGATATTTTGATTAGTTATGTGACAGGGGCTCACATCGGAATGATTATGTCATGGTTAAAAAGAGGAATGATATATACCCCGCATTTTATGGCGATGCAATTAACTCGTTTAATTATTTTAGGGGCTCATACTGCTGCAGGATTAGAAAGGCCTTTTTAAAACATAAAAAAGCGAAGGAGAAGCTCCTTCGCTTTTTCTATTAATTAAATGTAATGTTATGTACAGCCTCTTTATCAAGACGTTTAATAACTTCTACAATTAACTTCACTGCATTTTCATAATCATCACGATGTAACATTGCCGCATGAGAATGGATATAGCGCGTTGCAATTGTAATTGCCATAGAAGGAATACCATTTACAGCAATGTGAATCGCACCCGCATCCGTTCCTCCGCCTGCTACTGAATCATATTGATACGGGATTTGTAATTCATCAGCAACATCAACTACGAAATCACGTAAACCTGTATGTCCAATAACAGAAGCATCATATAAAATGATTTGTGGCCCATCGCCCATTTTACTTTGTGCTTCTTTTGACGTTACACCCGGTGTATCTCCAGCGATACCAACATCTACTGCGAACGCGATATCTGGTTTAATATAATTCGCAGATGTTTTTGCGCCACGAAGACCAACTTCTTCTTGTACAGTTCCAACGCCATATACAACGTTTGGATGCTTTTCATCTTTTAATTGTTTTAATACGTCAATTGCAATTGCACAACCGATTCGGTTATCCCATGCCTTTGCAAGTAACATTTTTTCATTCTTCATCACTTGGAATTCAAAGTAAGGTACAACTTGATCTCCTGGTCGTACGCCCCACTCCATCGCTTCTTCTTGGCTAGAAGCACCGATATCGATGAACATGTCTTTAATTTCAACTGGCTTTTTACGAGCTTCTGGAGGTAAAATGTGCGGTGGTTTTGAACCAATTACACCTGTTACATCTCCTTTACGCGTTACAATCGTCACGCGTTGCGCAAGCATAACTTGTGACCACCAGCCACCAACCGTTTGGAAGCGAAGGAAACCTTTGTCATCGATTTGTGTAATCATAAATCCAACTTCATCTAAATGACCTGCAACCATAATTTTCGGGCCGTTTTCTTCCCCTACTTTTTTCGCAACTAAACTCCCTAAATTATCAGTAGAAAGTTCGTCCGCAAACGGCTCAATATATTTCTTCATTACTTCACGTGGTTCACGCTCATTACCAGCAATACCACGTGCATCTGTTAATTCTTTTAGCATTGTCAATGTCGCGTCTAATTTTGTCATTGCCAACACCCTCCTTTTTCTTCAGTCAATTCATTATACAATAATTAAATTGAAATATTCAAAAATTAAATTAGTATCCTTGTGTTTGACGCTGATGATTTACTTCATTTTTATCTAAATATGCTTTTTCAATCTCTTCTTGTTCAAATTCAAGTGCTTGTCCAAGTCGAAGATAGCTCGTAAATAATTCAATATAGTTTGTAATAGATGGTTGATCTGTAAAACGAATTACTTTCGCATATGTGTCTAAGAAAATTTCCACTTGTGTTTTATTCGTCTGTGCACATTTATAGAATAGGAAGTTTTTATCAATACCTAAATCAATTCCGATTGATAAAATAAAATGCAAACCATCTACGTATTCTTCTAATATTACTTCACGTTCTGATGCTGGTTTGTTGCTCCAATATTTAAAACAACGTGTTTCATTTGCAAGTTCTCCAATTTCTACAAGAAGAGCTAACATTTTTTCTTTTAACAATTTTTTCGGTTGTAAGTCATGTTCTTTTGCAATACGGTCATCTAATTCTTTTTGTAATTTAAATAGTTGTAGTAAGTCCATTCTATTGTCCTCCTCCAACATCGCATTTTACGCAACAATGTTGTTTCATCTCAAAGTTCATTATTATGTTTCAGTTCTTATGAATAAGTCAGCTATCTAACTCTTTATAAAATAGCTTGTCCTTAATTTACAAATACGTTTCAGTCATCGCTCTTAAATTGTTCATCTGATGAAAGTTCCATATCATCTTTCCATTATAGCAGTGTCGTTTCAGCTAGGAAAGATACTCTTCTTTCCAAACGAGCAGAATTGAAAAAAGCCAGGAGTATTCTCCTGACTTCATATGTATATTCTTCTATACTGCTATAACTTTTATATTGATTTTGTCATATTGATAACAACATAGCCGTTAATCTTTAGAATTTCTTTCACTTCTAACTTCTATTTGAATACAAATAAAAAAACCTTAGAAGAAAATTCTTCTAAGGTTTCAACTAATTAATTAGTTAATGTTGTTTTTTGCAACTGTTGCTAATTCAGCGAAAGCTTTTTCGTCATGAACAGCTAAGTCAGCAAGCATCTTGCGGTTAACTTCGATGCCAGCATTTTTAAGACCGTGCATTAAGCGGCTGTAAGAAAGACCATTCATACGAGCTGCTGCGTTGATACGTGTAATCCATAATTTACGGAAGTCACGTTTCTTTTGACGGCGGTCACGGAATGCATACATTAGAGATTTCATAACCTGTTGGTTAGCAACCTTGAATAATGTATTTTTTGAACCGTAGTAACCTTTTGCTAATTTAATTACTTTTTTACGACGTTGACGAGTAACTGTACCACCTTTTACTCTTGGCATAATATTACCTCCTAATTGTTCTATATATCAGCCGAACTTATTTTAAGTTGTCAAGCATTTGACGAATGCGTTTGAAGTCACCAGCGCTTACTACACCAGCTTTACGTAGTTTACGTTTAGCTTTTGTAGATTTGTTAGCGAATAAATGGCTTGTGTAAGCGTGAGAACGTTTCAGTTTACCTGATCCAGTCTTTTTGAAACGCTTTGCAGCGCCGCGATGAGTTTTTTGTTTAGGCATAGGTATTTCCTCCTCTATCTATTACTTATCGTTTTTCGGTGCTAAAACTAAGAACATACTGCGTCCTTCCATTTTAGGCTTAGATTCAACTGTGCTAACTTCAGCACAAGCTTCTGAGAAGCGATCTAAAACACGTTGACCGATTTCTTTATGAGTAATGGCACGTCCTTTAAAGCGAATTGATGCTTTAACCTTGTCGCCTTTCTCTAAAAACTTGATAGCATTACGAAGTTTTGTGTTAAAGTCGTGTTCATCAATTGTTGGACTTAAACGAACTTCTTTCATGCTAATTACTTTTTGATTTTTGCGCTGCTCTTTTTCTTTCTTCTGTTGCTCAAAGCGGAATTTACCGTAGTCCATAATGCGGCATACTGGCGGTTTCGCATTTGGAGCAACTAATACTAAATCAAGATTAAGATTTGCAGCTAAGTCTAAAGCGTCATTACGAGACTTGATTCCAAGTTGATCGCCATTTGCGCCAACTAAACGTACTTCACGTGCACGAATTTGCTCGTTAATCATCATATCCTTGCTAATAGTAAGCCACCTCCAAGGTTTTCTCAGAACATATTTTGTAGTCATAGAACCCGAACAAAAAAAGTGCGGGCATACGACACCCACACTTGTAAAATCTTAAGTAAGAAATACATTTACCTGTTAACTGCGAATGCGTCCATCAGGTGAGAAGCGGGTGCTTCTACTTGTTCCACAAAACAATATTCTATTATCCTTGATGAGTTTATCATAGGACATGACGTCTGTCAAGAAGACGCGATGTGTTTTACTAACAACAAGAAATATTGTAACAAACAACTAACATACTTGCAATACTTTTTTATGATAAGTATTACATGGTTATTTTTTCTAATTTTTCTCAAGTATATTACATAAAAAAGCCGCGGTATACCGCGGCTTTTTCTTATCGTTTTCCTTCTACTTTAATCATGTCAACAAAAGCATCTAATGCGATTGTTTCTGATTTTTGTTCACCATATTTACGTACGTTTACGCCGTTTTCAGTTACTTCATTGTCACCTACTACAAGCATGTACGGAATTTTTTGCATTTGTGCTTCACGGATTTTGTAACCGATTTTCTCTTCACGAGTGTCTAATTCAACACGGATACCAGCACGACGCAATTCGTCTTGTACTTTCTTCGCATAGTCTAAATGTACTTGCGGAGAAACTGGAATTACTTGTACTTGAACTGGAGCTAACCATGTTGGGAATGCACCTTTGTATTCTTCAATTAAGAAGGCTACAAAACGTTCCATAGTTGATACAACACCACGGTGAATTACAACTGGACGATGTTGTTTACCGTCTTCACCGACGTATGATAATTCAAAGCGTTCTGGAAGCAAGAAGTCTAATTGTACAGTTGAAAGTGTTTCGTCTTTTCCAAGAGCAGTACGAACTTGAACGTCAAGTTTTGGACCGTAGAATGCCGCTTCACCTTCAGCTTCATAGTAATCAAGACCCATTTCATCCATAGCTTCTTTTAACATACCTTGTGCTTTTTCCCACATCTCATCATCCGCATAATACTTTTTAGTATCTGCTGGGTCGCGGTAAGATAGACGGAATGAGTAGTTCTCTAAACCGAAATCTTTGTACACTTCTAGAGTTAAGTTTACAACACGTTTTAACTCTTCTTTAATTTGATCTGGACGAACGAAAATATGCGCATCGTTTAAAGTCATTCCGCGTACACGTTGTAATCCAGATAACGCACCTGACATTTCATAACGGTGCATTGTTCCAAGTTCCGCAATACGGATTGGTAATTCACGGTAGCTGTGAATATCATTTTTATAAACCATCATATGATGAGGACAGTTCATTGGACGAAGAACTAATTCTTCGTTATCCATTTCCATTGATGGGAACATGCCATCACGGTAGTGGTTCCAGTGACCAGAAGTTTCATAAAGCTCTCTGCTTCCTAGTACTGGAGTATATACGTGATCATAGCCTAAGCTTGCTTCTTTATCAACGATATAACGCTCGATAATACGACGAATTGTTGCACCCTTTGGTAACCAAAGTGGTAAACCTTGTCCTACTTTTTGGCTATTAGTAAATAGTTTTAATTCTTTACCTAATTTACGGTGATCGCGCTCTTTCGCTTCTTCAAGCATACGTAAGTGCTCATCTAATTCCGCTTTTTTAACGAATGCAGTACCGTAAATACGTTGTAGCATTTTATTATTGCTATCGCCGCGCCAGTAAGCACCTGCAACGCTTAATAATTTAAACACTTTAATTTTCCCTGTAGATGGAAGGTGAACACCACGACAAAGGTCGAAGAATTCGCCTTGCTCATAGATTGAAATAACTGCATCTTCTGGAAGATCGTTAATTAAATCTAATTTTAACTCATCGCCGATTTCTTCAAAGCGACGAATTGCTTCTGCACGTGGTACTTCATGACGAACGATTTCTAAGTTCTCGTTCACGATTTTTTGCATTTCTTTTTCGATTTTCTTGAAGTCTTCAACTGTAATTGCTTCTTCCATATCAATATCGTAGTAGAAGCCATTTTCAATTACTGGACCAATGCCGAGCTCAACCTTAACATCTTTATATAAACGTTTTAACGCTTGTGCTAAAAGGTGGGCTGTTGAATGGCGTAAAATATATAGGCCATCTTCAGAATCTAATGTAATGATAGAAACTGCACCATCTTCTTCGATTGGTGTAACAAGATCGATCATCTCATCGTTTAATTTTCCAGCTACAGCTTTTTTCTTTAAGCCTGGGCTAATAGAAGCTGCGATTTCTTCAGTTGTTACGCCTTTTGGAAACTCCTTCACAGCTCCATCAGGGAAAGTAATTTTAACTACATCTGCCATCACTGGTCACTCCTCTTTTTCTCAAAATAAAAAACACTCATCCCGTAAAAAGGGACGAGTGTTGAATTCGTGGTTCCACCCTTGTTCCAATTAACATAATTGTTAATTGCTCAAGTTCAACATAACGGTGTTGTCCGTTAGCAATTACTAGAAAAACCGTTCACTGCTAAAGTTTAGAGGTGGTAAGTAATAATCCCGTACTAGGAAGCTCACACCCTAAGGCTTCCCTCTCTGAAAATCGTAGAAAACTACTCATGTCCTCATCATGACATTTCAATATATTTCATTTATGTAGGTAATTATATGCTCAAAAACTTAGAAAATCAAGGGCGTTACCTTTATTTTTTAAATTTTTCACATTGCGCTCAAAATCATGTAATCCATGTAATTGGACCCGTTCTTGGAACACATTTCGCAAAGTAATAATCATATTATGGTCTTGTTCTTTCGTATATAAATAAATCTTTTTAGGCGAAATAGAAAGAAGCGGCGCAATTACTTTCGTATCAATATATACATCATTTTGCTTTAATAATTCCTCATCTATATATTGGACCAACTTCTCCTGTTTTAAACGTCTACCTTTATCATCATAAAAGATAAAGCTTTCATCAAAAATAAGATGCACGCAAGACAAACGTGATTTACGGCTACTTACTTGTTGCCGAAGCGTCTCAATGAACATTTGGTATTCTTGCTCCATCTTATATTCATCAATTGCCACTTCCGCAAGTTTAGCCACCATTTCCCTATATGTACGAAGACGAAAACGGATATATGATGAAAACGAGAATGAGAGCGGATCACAAAGCCAATTATTTAAAGAAGACTTAATATATGACTCAAATGCGTTACGCGTTAAATCCTGAGCTACACCTTTTCTTCTTCCCTTTAAAATCTCATGTGCCATGTGCAATATTTGATGACACTCTTCTTGTTCTTCATAAAAAAACTTTTCTTTTAAAATCGTATAAATCCACTCATTTTGTTTCACATTCACAATGAAATACACCATTACTGGCAATAAGATCTTTTCAATATAATTCGATTCACGTACTGGTATGTGAATCACCACTTTTTGTTCCTGTAAATACACACTCGTTTCCTTATATAATACTTCCGCTCTTTTCAGCAATTGTCTATATACGTGCATAGCATCATTTTTTTCTTCGAAGCAAATTTCAATCACTTCTGTCCCCCCTTTTATCCCCGCTCTAAAGGACTGTATCTATACGTTACAAATCCTATAAGAGTCCGTTCCGCGTGAAGTTCACTCTTAGTAGAATTACATTTCCTATCGTTAGAAAATCCACTCAATATGGCTTGCTAATTTTATATATATTAAGGGAGGGAGAAAAAAATGATACAAGCTACTATGAATTTTTATTGTATACTTTACTTATCAATAAAATGAGGTATCAGAATGTTTGAATATAAATTCGTAAAAGTCGAATTACATTGGGGGTTCACTCGCTCAAAACCAGCTGAAGACTACCAAGAAATTATTCAAGAACATGCTAGAAATGGCTGGAGGTTCGTACAGATTGTTGCCCCTACGATTGGCAGTTCTGGACAACCTGAATATTTCGACCTCATATTTGAAAAGAAAATATCACTATAATACAAAAGAGCAAGCCTCTCAGCTTGCTCTTTTACTTATGACGACGGTTTTTCCCACCAATCGGAATTGGTTTCGCTAAATATTTAATTCGTTCCATAATACGTGCTGCCTTCATTTCTTCAGCCTCGCCACGCTGCGTATACGTTAAATGGTGTTCCAGTTGTTTAAAATCAAAATTAGACGTAAAGAACGTCGGTAAGTTTTCTAACATACGGAATTGTAAGATTGCACCGAGTACATCGTCACGGACAAAGCTTGACATCGCTTCTGCCCCGATATCATCTAACATTAAAACTTGTACGCGTTTAACCGCATCAATCTTCTCACCAATCGAATTATCTTGAATTGAACTTTTAATTTCACGTAAAAATTCCGGGAAGTATACGAGCATCGAACTTATTTTCTTTCGAGCAAGCTCGTTCGCTATTGCTCCTAACAAATACGTTTTTCCTACACCAAATTTACCGTACAAATATAAACCTTGTGCTTTTTTACCTGGTTCATATGTACTTAAAAATTCATTCGCTGCACCAATCGCATCGATACGTGCATTTAAATCAGAAGGATCTAAGTTTTCCATAGTTGCCTGTAAAATATCCGTTGGCATATATACACTTTGAACAAGTTTTTCATATTTCTTTCTCTCGTCATGCGCTACTTTTCTAACGCAGCGATCGTATTGAATATCAATCATCTTCCCTTGAATAACAAGCTTTGGCTCGTACCCTTGTAGCATATTTTTACATGAGCCTAAATCCGGACAATCCACGCAACCTACACTTTGTCCAATATATTCATATAACTTCACAAGACTGCGCTCAATCATAGAAGTCGTTACTTCACCCTTATGTTCATCTATAAATTCTTTCACACGCGGATGCGCCATTACTTCTGCCTTTAATACTTCATATCTATTTTTAAAGTTTTCATTTTCCATTAATTTTGCAAATGAATTTTGAATATGCTCCATTTTCTCACCTCAAAGAGCGTTCATTCTCTTCTATTAATCACGCTTATATTTTTTTAACACTTCTTCTAGTCGTTTTCGTTCATCTTCTAGCGTACTTGCATCTTTTTCTACACTTACATCTTTCTTCACTGTTTCTTTCTCTTGTTCTTTCGGCTCTTCTTCCTTAAGCCAATCTGGCACCATTTCTTTCCGCACCGTTTTCTTCGCCGTACGGCCTTTTTTCTTCGTCTCAGCCCACTCTTGATATTGACGGTTCTCTTCTTTCGCTAACGCCATCGCGTCCGCTACTGTACCGACCTTTTTACGTGCCCAATGCCCAGCAATCTTCTCGACATACGTTTTCGCAAGTTTCATATCTGAGCGTAGCATAACGTAATAAATAAGTACATTCACAACTCCTGGTGTCAATTTTTGATTAATCATGACATCTTCAACGATCTGCAAGTCCGCTTTCGTTGCCTCTGCACCACCAGAAATCTCTTTCAATAGTTGTTTTGGTGAGATTTCCTCTAGCTGCTTTATTAGCATCTCCTCTTGCGATGAAGGCTCTTTCTCTTTCATCGTACGTGCAGCATGAGGCTGTACTCTTTCACTTAATACCGGTAATGCTTGACCATTTTCAAATTGATACCAATCGCGCGCTCCTTTTCTAAGCCTTTCCATATCAATTGTTTGCATCTCTGTCACTGCACCAAGAACGATATTTTGCATCGATAACACATCTACACCATACACGTAAGCAAGTGTTATAACGCAGTCTCTCACTTGATCTGTAATCGCCTTTTTAGGAACAAGAGCGGACAATCCATCTACAAATAAAGAGAAATCAAAGAAATCATTCCAAACTTTCGGAGCGTCTCCCTTCTCGTTACTTGGCATAGTTGTCGTTTTTGGAATACGAAGGTCTTCTTGCGCATGCTCAAGCTGTCCTGGATTAAACGAACCAAACACATCATTGAAAGAACGCGTAACATTTTCATAAGAAGCAAAATCAAATTCTTCTTCTAAGAAATATTGCTTTACTTGATTATATTTTGTCCTGCTCAATCGATTGTATAAAAAGATACTTAAAACAATATCATCAAAAAACTGCTTCGGAGATAAAGGTGGTTGCAACTCATATATGAACATTCGAATATCTTTTTCTTTCTTAATATATACCTTCAAAAGCCCAATTGCCTCTAACTTTACTCGTTCCTCATATACTTCAGGAAGTTGCATTTGCATAGTCACCATAAGGGAATGATGCGTATTCTCTTTTCCAAATACACGATCTTGCTCAAGCTCTCCCCATAGTGTCATGTATAAGCTAAAAGCTCTACTACCTATTAACGGCTGATACAACATCGTTAACACTTTTCGGTCGTAATTGTGCAGTAGTCCTTTCGCACTTACTTTATAACGATCAATCGGCAATAGCTCCATCCATGACTGTTTTTCCATTCTTGCTTTTCCTTTCTCTCATCCAATCTATCCTCTACTTCATTCGTTCTATCTTCATTATATAAATTCTTAGTGAAAAAGAGCTATTAGCTTGCGCTTCTAGCTCTCTTATCCTATTACTTACGGTATATAAAGAGAATAAAATACAACTTCTACTCTCTTTCTTTTTGCAGTATATCTTTTAATTCTTCAATAAATACATTTAAATCTTTAAATTGACGATATACAGAAGCAAAACGTACGTAAGCAACATCATCAATATCGCGAAGTTCTTCCATAACAATTTCACCAATCATATCACTTTTCACTTCTGATATACCTAAATTACGCAGTTCACGTTCCACGCTTTGTGTTACTTCTTCTAATTGTCTTAAAGATACTGGTCTTTTTTCACACGCTTTAATTAAACCGCGTAAAATCTTTTCTTTATTAAACTCTTCTCGTGTGCCTTCTTTTTTTACAACGATAAGAGGTGACTCTTCTACCCTTTCAAAGGTCGTAAAGCGACTTAAGCAGCTTTCACACTCTCTCCTTCTTCGAATAGAGCGCCCCTCGTCTACCGGACGCGAATCTAACACTCTTGTACCATTATGAGAACAGGATGGACAACGCAATTCATTCACTCCTTTACACTATACTCTTTATTTTTCTCTACTCACTTCACCTAAAATATATATACAATATTATATAACTCATTCTAACTCTCTTACCACTTTAAATTCCAGCGCATCACTTTATCATCTCATCCTTAAAAATAAGATGGTATATAGGGCACTACCTCATTTGCAAGAGTCCAATTTATTCAACTAACGAGTACGTTATATTTTCCCTTTTTTATAAACTAAAAAAGAGGTGCATTATACACCTCTTTACATTTTAAATCAATTATGTTCTTTTTTAAAGAGCTTTTGTTTCTCTCTGCTTAATTTCGAAGCTACCAGTGCCTCGAGGAAGCTCGATGCTCTCACGCGTTTTCGCGTTTAAACCTTCTGCAATATATTCTGCAGCAACATTTGGATCAATACGATCCCCACAAGTATAAACATCAATACTTGCGTAACCGTGCTCCGGAAAGCTATGAATTGTTAAATGTGATTCTGAGATAATTACTACTCCACTTACACCTTGTGGTGCAAATTTATGGAAAGCAACCTCACGCACTTCAGCACCAGCTCTTAGTGCTGCATCCACAAATAATTGTTCAATATACGGCATGTCATTAAGCTTGTCGAAATCGCAATCCCAAAGTTCAGCGATCACGTGACGACCCATCGTATCCATAGTATCCATTCTACAGTTCCCCCTTGTAAATTTATTCTAACTGTTCGAATTGAAAACTAATTTGCAATTTGGCTTGCTCCACTACCACGGGGGAAAGTTAGTCCAGAGAGGTCCTAACCCTTTAAGTAGTGACTACGTACCTCAGCTCTTAAGTTTACGAGTGTTAGTATACTTTGTTTATTTTCATTTTGCAACAACAGTTTTTTCGATTTTCTGTCATATTTTCCTCTTTACTTTTCCCTAAAAAAAATAAACGATTCACAAATGCAGTAATCACAACGTTTCGTGGTATGTCCACTTTTTAAAATATACTTATATAATTTTTTTCCTTTTCAGAAAAAATTAAAAAAAGAGGGCAAATATTGCCTTGCCCTCTCCTCCCTTATTCACTTAAATGTGTTGCACATTTTCTTGTTTCGCTAACTCTTGAACAACTAATGTTACAAGATCTACAACACGACGAGAGTAGCCCCACTCGTTATCATACCAAGCAAGTACTTTCACTTTACGATCACCCATTACCATTGTAGATAAACCATCGATAATAGCTGAGTGTGTATTTGTATTAAAGTCGATAGATACTAAAGGCTCTTCGCTGAATTCTACAATACCTTTTAACGCACCGTTTGCAACAGTTTTGAATGCATCGTTAATAGCTTCAACTGTCACATCGCGTTTTACATCTACTACTAAATCAACAAGAGACACGTTTGGTGTTGGTACACGAAGTGCCATACCATGAAGTTTTCCGTTTAAATGTGGAAGAACTTTTGCTAGCGCTTTCGCAGCACCTGTCGTTGTCGGAATGATTGATTGTCCGCAAGCACGTGCTCTTCTTAAATCTTTATGTGGGTTATCAATATTTTTTTGGTCATTTGTATAAGCGTGAACTGTCGTCATTAAACCGTTTTCAATTCCAAACTGCTCATCTAACACCTTCACAACAGGCGCTAAACAATTTGTTGTACAAGATGCATTTGAAATAACAGTATGTTTTGTAATATCTAATTGGTCTTCGTTCACACCAACTACAATTGTTACATCTTCATTTTTACCAGGCGCTGTTAAAATAACTTTTTTCGCTCCAGCTTCAACGTGAAGAATTGCTTTTTCTTTCGAATTAAATTTACCAGTTGCTTCAATTACAACTTCAACACCTAAATCTGTCCAAGGCAATTCCTTTGGATCGCGGTTGTTTAAAAGGCGAATCATTTTTCCATCAACTAATAAGTGATCTTCAAATGCTTCTACTGTTCCGTCAAACTTGCCATGAACTGTATCATATTTAATTAAGTGTGCTAACGTTTCAGATGGATAGCTTGCATTGATTGCTACAATTTCGAATGCGCTTTCTTTTATTGCTTGACGAAATACCATTCTCCCAATACGTCCAAATCCATTAATTGCCACACGAGTCATAATATGTTATCCCCCTTGAATGCGTTATACTATTTATCTCCAATCCCAATAATAGTATAACACAAAAAGGGGATATGTCACTAAGCATTTTCATTAATTTCACAATTTTTTAGTCAATAATGTTCCACTTTTTTAAAATTACCTGCAATTGTGTTTTCGTTCCCATAATTGTGCCATCATTATTTATCACTTCATCTGCATTTTTCATTTTTTCTTCTAACGGCATTTGAGATTGAATACGAGCTGTTGCTTCCTCTTCTGAAAAGTTATTTCGTTTCATTAAACGTTCTAATTGCGTATGCGGCTTAACCGCTACAACTAAAATGCGGTCAACGAGACTTGTTAATTTGCTTTCAAATAAGAGAGGAATATCTAACACAACCGCTTGCATACCTTCTTTTATGTACATTTCCTTTTGCCTATTCATTTCCTCACGCACTGCAGGATGAACAATTTTATTTAACTGCAATCGTTTTTCTTCATTATAGAAAACGACACTTCCTAGTTTTGGACGATCTAGTTCTCCATCCTCTTGTAACACTTCCGTTCCAAATACTTCTACTATTTTGTTATATGCTGGTTTTCCTCGCTCTACAACTTCTCTTGCGATAATATCTGCATCAATAACTGGTATGCTCAGTTCACGAAACATTTCTGATACCGTACTTTTTCCGCTTGCAATGCCTCCCGTTAATCCAATTACTACTGTCATAATAATCCTCCTCATAATAAAAGGCGCGAAACTAATGTTCCACGCCCATACTTACATTTTCCAAATTCCAATAATGATGAGTAATACTCCAGGCAGGAATGTAAATTTTTGTAACCATTTCATATTTGATAAAACCGTTCCAAGTTTCATTCCAATAAATAAAAACAAAGAACTCATAACTGCAACTAATATCGCCATCATAGCGGGTGCATACCCTAATAAAGATGCACCAATTCCGGCACCAAATGAATCTACAGAAAGAGCTATACCAAGAAGTAATGCTTCTCCTGCAGAAATG
Organism: Bacillus cereus group sp. BfR-BA-01441; assembly: GCF_022663075.1. Taxonomy (NCBI): domain Bacteria; kingdom Bacillati; phylum Bacillota; class Bacilli; order Caryophanales; family Bacillaceae; genus Bacillus; species Bacillus cereus group sp. BfR-BA-01441. The sequence continues at coordinate 97,185 of NZ_JAKUEU010000005.1, read as the reverse complement.
GTGCCTGATTTATCAAAATCTGCTACAGTCGGTTTCCGTAAAATTTGAATCACTAGCCCTAGCGAGGCAATCTCTAATTTCCAGACCTTCTCCTCTTGCTTCGGTTCTTCTTTTTTCTCACTTCGAAAAAATTGATATAATACCCAAATCCCTATTCCAATAAGAACAAGCCCACCGATACGCGTTGCGATAACAGGTGAAAATACTTTCGCGATCATATGTCCAATTCCCATTGAAACAAGCATAACAGCCGCTGAACACATTCCGATAATTATAATTGATCTTAGTGGAATTCTTACGCTTCTTAAACCATATGTTAGCCCTACACTACAGCTATCTAAGCTTAATGTAAAAGCTAATAAAATAAGAGATAAATAAAGGTACATCGGTAAGCTCCTCCCTTATACATAGCTCTGCTGTATGTATATGACAAATGCCTATCCGATGTTATCTCTTTTCTATATTCTAGGCTGACAAATTGGGCAGTAATGCGTTCCTCGCCCGCCAACAACTGTTTTTTCTAATATCGTGCCACAAGTTACGCACGGCTCTCCTTTTTTCCCATATACATTTAGGATTTCTTGGAACGAACCAATTTGCCCTTGTGAGTTGATATACGTCCGAATTGTACTTCCGCCACGCTTTACTGCTTCGCCTAGCGTTGTAACGGTAGCCTCATAAATTCGCTCAATTTCTTCTACTGTTAAAGACGAAGCTTCTCGTTCTGGATGAATTTGAGAACGGAATAAAACTTCATCTACATATATATTTCCAAGCCCTACTAAAAGACGCTGGTCCAGTAGCACAACTTTTATTTTACGATTTGTCTTTTGTAATCTTTCTTGTAAATACTGCGGTGTCATTTCAGCATCAAATGGCTCCGGACCTAAGTCAGCAAGAGGCATTTGGTTCATTTCTTCACCTTTCTTAAAGAGATGCATCGTACCAAACTTTCTCACATCTTTATAATGTAATTCCGTTCCATCTGTAAATAAGAAACGGACGTGCGTATGTTTATCAATCGGCTCATCCTCTTGATGTAATAAAAACTTACCTTCCATACGCAAATGTGAAACAATGACATAATTCGTTACATATAAAAGCAAAAACTTTCCTCTTCGCTTTATATTTTCAATCTTCTCGCCTTTTAGCATTTCTTTAAAGATTTCTGCATCATCCGGTCGTTTCACTATTTTTGGATAAGTAACAATAACATCTTCAATCGTTTTTCCTGTTACAAGATTTTCAAGTGTCCGTCTGACGTTTTCAACCTCTGGTAATTCAGGCATTTCATCACTTCCTTATTTTGCGTCGTACCAAGTTGGACCGTAAGAATAATCAACTTTCAGCGGAACTGCAAGTTCAATCGCATGTTCCATTACTTCAGGTACAAGCTGCTCTAATTTTTCGATTTCTTCTTTTGGTGCTTCAAATATTAATTCATCGTGTACTTGCAGAAGAAGACGCGCTTGTAATCCTTCTTCTTCTAAACGATCTGCCATAATAATCATCGCTTTTTTAATAATATCTGCTGCAGTACCTTGAATTGGTGTATTCATCGCTGTACGCTCAGCGAAGCTACGCAAGTTAAAATTACGACTCGTAATTTCTGGAATATAACGGCGACGATTTAATAATGTAGCTACATATCCTTTTTGTTTCGCATCTTTTACGATGTCCTCCATGTATTCTTGTACACCAGGGAAACTTTCTAAATACTTTTCAATAAATTCCGCTGCTGCTTTTCTTGTAATTCCTAAGTTTTGTGAAAGACCATAATCACTAATACCATACACAATTCCGAAGTTAACAGCTTTCGCTTGTCGTCTCATATTTGAAGTTACTTCATCTTTTTCAACGCCAAATACATCCATAGCTGTTTTCGTATGAATATCCATGTCATGTTGGAACGCTTCAACTAGCCCTTTATCATTTGCAATATGAGCTAATACACGCAGTTCGATTTGTGAATAATCAGCCGCATACATAATCCATCCTTCTTCTGATGGAACAAATGCCTGACGAATCTTTCTTCCTTCTTCTAATCGAATCGGGATATTTTGCAAGTTCGGATCCGTTGAACTTAATCGACCTGTTTGCGTTAACACTTGATTAAAGCGAGTATGAATTTTAGATGAATCTTCATGTACAACTTTCAGTAAACCTTCAATGTAAGTTGAATTTAGTTTCCCTAATTGACGATAATGTAAAATATTTGGAATAATTTCATGGTGATTCATAAGCTTATCTAGTACATCAGCTGACGTAGAATAACCTGTTTTCGTCTTTTTAATAACCGGTAAGTTTAAGTTCTCAAACAGAATAACACCAAGTTGCTTCGGTGAATTAATATTAAACTCTGTTCCCGCAAGCTTATAGATTTCCTGTTCCATTTCCTTTAATCTACCCGCAAGTTCTTCTCCCATATTACGAAGACGCTCTGTATCAACTTTTACACCCTTTACTTCCATATCAGCTAATACACGTGCAAGCGGCAATTCTAACTCTGTAAACAGTTCATATTGCTCATTCTTCTTTAACTCTTCAACGAATGTTTGCTTTACATCATATAATACATGCACTTTACGAGCCACATGCTCCGCGACTACCTTTAACTCTGGAACAGCACGCTTCGCACCTTTTCCGTAAACTTCTTCATCTGATTTCACAGCATGCGTTTCTTTCATTTTCGCTACAGTACGGAAATCTTTATCTGTATCAGCCGGGTCAAGTAAATAAGCAGCGATTAATAGATCAAAGTCAATCCCTTGCATATCTATCCCATTCCATTTCAGTGCAACGATTGCACGCTTCGCATCAAATGTATGCTTTCTCATCTCTCCATCTGCAAGCCACTCTTTAAAAGCGTCTGACTTAAGAGCAATGTCTGTCTGAATAAAGTAACATCCATTTTCATTTTGAATACCGAAACCTTGAATGTCTGCTTTATGATAGTTATCTTCTTGTACTTCAACGATAAGCGCACTATCTTGCTGAAGCATTTCTTCTGTAACTTCTTCCACAATATCAAATGTAATATTATCTAATTCAGCTGGAGCTGTTTCTTCTGGCGTAACGCCTAATTTATTTAAAAGAGATGTAAATCCTAAACTCTCGAACATTGGAATGACATCACTTGCTTCATATCCTTTATACGCCATATCATCCACATGAACTTTAATCGGCGCATCTGTAATAATAGTTGCAAGATCCTTACTCATAAGAGCTTGTTCTTTATTTTCTTCCAGTTTTTCTTTTAATTTCTTCCCACTTACTTGATCTATATTTTCATACACCGCTTCAACCGTTCCAAACTGTGTTAACAATTTAATTGCCGTTTTTTCACCAACTCCTGGTACACCCGGTATATTATCTGACTGGTCTCCCATTAAACCTTTCATATCGATAATTTGCTTTGGTGATAAGCTGTATTTTTCAAATAAAGCTTCTTTCGTATATTCATCCACTTCTGTAATCCCTTTTCGCGGAATACATACAAGCGTGTTATCAGAAACAAGTTGAAGTAAATCTTTATCTCCTGAAATAACTTTTACACTTGCCCCTTGCTCACTCGCTTCTTTCGCTAACGTTCCCATGATGTCATCCGCTTCATAATTTTCTAATTCATAACGCGGTACATTGAACGCATCCAGCATCTCACGAATAAACGGGAACTGCTCTGATAATTCAGGTGGAGTCTTTTGACGTCCTCCTTTATACTCACTATACGTTTTATGACGGAACGTTGTTTTGCCTGCATCAAACGCCACTAACATATGAGTTGGCTTTTCTTCCTCTAATATTCTCATTAACATCATTGTAAAACCGTAAATTGCGTTCGTATGTATACCTTTGTCGTTATTTAAAAGCGGTAGTGCAAAGAAAGCACGATACGCGATATTATTACCATCTACTAATACGACCTTTTTTTCCAAAATTGAAACCTCCCCATACAAATTTGAAATGATTTTTTTCACAGAAAAAAACCGTTCCTTTCCTCTCTCTATATTAACATGACTAATAGAGAGAAGAAAAATAACGGCTATTTTCTTTCATATATAAAACAGACTTATATTGGCATAAAGGGAAGTGACGAGAACAGCTTAACTATTCTCGTCCAAAATTACTCCTTGGATGAAGGGGTTTTCATGTATTATATTAACAGAGCTTTATTAATATTTAATTAAGCCATTGTTAATATATTGTAAACATCCTTCATCCTATTTTTCAGTTGCTGATTTCGGTAAAACAACTGTAAACGTTGTCCCTTCTCCAACTTCACTATCTACTGTAATCGTACCTTGATGCGCCTCAACTAAATGCTTTACGATCGACAATCCAAGGCCGGTACCACCAGTATTTCTACTTCTTGCTTTATCCACCCGGTAGAAACGTTCAAAAATACGCGGAATTTCCTCTTTACTAATACCAATTCCAGTATCCGATACTTTTATATAAGCATTATATTTATCTTCCGCTAACTCTACTGAAACAACGCCTCCAGCCGGTGTATATACGATTGCGTTATTAATTAAATTAATAAAGATTTGTTTCAAACGACTTGGATCTCCAATAACAGAGACACGTTTTAATACATTAACTTGTAAAGAGATTTCTTTTTCTCCTGCTTTATTATCAAGTACCATATGAATATCTTCAAGCAGCCCCTTCATATCAACGGTTCCCATATTTAATTTAAATCCTTGTTGTTCGATCTTCGACAAATCTAATAAATCTTCAATTAATCCTTGCATGCGCTCACTTTCTTTTAAAATAATGTGCAAGAAATGTTCGCAGAATTTTTTATTATCCATCGCTCCGTCTAAGAGTGTTTCTGAAAAACCTTTAATAGAAGTAATCGGTGTCTTTAATTCATGAGAAACATTCGCTAAAAAGTCTTTTCTCATTTGTTCTAATTTCTTTAACTCTGTTATGTCATGGAATACGAGAACAATCCCTTTCCATTCATGGTTTGTCCCGATAATCGGCGCTCCATATACTTCGAAATGCTTCCGTTCAATTCCAAGTGGCAATAACATTTGTTTACGCACTTTCACTTCTGTCATAAAGATTTCTTCTACAAGCTCAATAATTTCTGTATGATGAAACGATTCATAATATAAGCGATCTAAATATTCTTCATCTGTTACGTGGAAAGTTTCCTTATAAGAGCGGTTTACAAGGTTTATATATCCTCGGCTATCAATTAAAATCATTCCGCTTCCCATATTTTCAATTAACGTATGCAGACGATCTTGCTGCATTTCTTGTTCAAGTGTCATCTCTTGTAAATTTCGAGCTAAAATATTAATCGCTTTACTCAGCATTCCAGTTTCATCCGAATGACTTTCGTATGCACGTGCTTTATAATTGCCCTTTGCCAATTCAATTGCAACTTTCGTAACCGATTCAATTGGCCTAATATATTGCCCTGTAATTTTCATACCTAAAAATACAACTACGAGACAAGCAATGACAAATCCGATAATTAATAATCCCCACGTTTTTTGATGTACGTCTCTTAAAGGATCAATTATACTTTTCACCAAAATGTATCCTTGTTTTCCTTCTACATCTTGAACGAACACCGCATGATAAAATTCATTCTTTCGATCCGTTTCTTTCGTAATCACTTTACTTCGTTGTTTTGCCACTTCCGAAGAAAGTTCTTTAATCGTCTCTGGACTAAATGCCAATTCTTGTCCTTTTCTATATTGAACTTTCTTTTTTTCATCCAAAAATACGATAGAAGCTGGTATTTTTTCTTCTAACTTTTCAAATATGTATGGGTTTTTTAAGACATTATCAAAACCTTGCTCTTCTGCTAACGTCGCAACATACTCTGTCTCTTTTACCATTCTCTCTTTAGCATGATCTATATAGTAGTTTTCAAACACAGTTTCTAGTAATAAACCTAGTCCAACTAAAATAAATACAATAAGAGAAACAAATGTAAAAAGAAGCCTGGAACGAAATTTATTCATTCCCTTTTGGCTCCTCTAATTTATATCCTAAACCACGTATCGTTTTAATGTACGTCGGTTTTTTCGTATTTTGTTCAATTTTATCGCGCAAATGGCTAATATGAACATCAACAATTCGTGTATCACCAGCAAAATCGTAATTCCATACAGCACTTAGTAATTGATCACGTGTCAACACGCGACTTTTATTTTTCGCAAGATACACAAGTAGTTCAAATTCTTTTGGTGTTAATTCAAGCTTTCTTCCTTGGAAATAAGCCTCATAAAATTCCGGTAAAATTTTAAGTTCTGCAATTGTGATGCTATCTTCATCTGGCGCTTCTGCAACTTGTTCTTCTTGTTGTAATTTCGTACGACGCAAAATCGCCTTCACACGAGCAACAACTTCTCTTGGACTAAATGGCTTTGTCATATAATCATCCGCCCCAAGTTCAAGGCCTAGCACCTTATCAAACTCATCATCTTTTGCCGTTAACATTAAAATCGGCGTCATAACGCGCTGCAATCGTAATTCTTTACACACTTCCATACCATCCATTTTCGGAAGCATTAAATCTAATATAATTAAATCTGGGCGTTCTGTTGTCGCTTTTTGAAGCGCCATTTCTCCATCCATCGCTGTTATAACTTCAAACCCAGCTTGTTGTAAATTAAATTCGATTAAAGTTAAGATAAATTCCTCATCATCAACTACTAAAATACGATTGTTCATTCTTTTCCTCCAAGTTATAGACTTGAAACCTTCTTCATCCTAGTATTTTCCCCGTTATTCTCATCATACTAGAAAACAAGGTCCCTCTCAATATAATTGTCTATTCATGGAGATCGTTTGTGTAGAATTGAGAAAATAGAAGTAATTACGATTCACCTGCAACTACACAGGATTTTGCCAAACTTTATAGATTGCTCTCTCTTCTTTAAAGCTCACTTCCGTATGAACTATAAAATCTTGATTTTGTGCTAGGAAAAACGAAAGAGCATACGCTATTTTATAATCTGGTGTTTCATATCCATCAAATACTCTCCCGTACATTTCATTCGCAACCCCGTCTGCCCACACTTCAGCTTCTCTTACCGTTTCAAAGATTACGTCTTCTCTTTTCCACCTCACCTAAAAAACCACTCCTTTAATTGACTTCAATTACCGATAATTATATTATTAATCTTAATATATAAATTAATAATATAAAGAGGTCTATTATGCGACTAATACTATCCATTCTATCTTTAGCAGTCACATGTATCCTTGCTTTTAACGCTCCGAGCTGGGATACGATTAAAACGGGGTGCTCAGAATTTGCTGAAGGGTTCAAAGAAGGATTCTTCAACTAAAAATAGCGCTAGCATCCTTATTAAAGGTATGCTAGCGCTATTCATATTTTCATCTTTTAAAAATTATCTAATGCTTTTTCCATAATAGAGACTGATTTAAAAGGTGGCGTTACTGTTAATGAACCTTTCACAACAGTTTCTCCTTTTTCATCATGAGCAGATACAAGCATATCAATTGTATGTTCCTCCTCAGAAACAGCCACAACTTCAAAGTGGATTTGTAACGTTTCATAATGGTGAACATGTTTCACGAATGTAAGGTCCTTTCTCGTAATATGACTTCCTGGACCCGGTAAATATTTCGTAACCGCCGTTGTAATCATTCCCGTTAGCATAATGCTTGGTACAATCGGCTTTTCATACGGAGTTTGGGATGCGTAATCATGCTGAATATATAATGGATTGGCATCATTCGTTAACCCTAAGTACAATAACAAATCTTTATCCTCAATTTTTTCAGTGATAGATAATTTCTCTCCTACTGTAATTTCATCCATTTTACGACCAATTTGAACTTTTTTCTTTAACATGTTACAACCCCCTCCGATTTTTTCACCTTATTATCCTACTAAAAGCGATACCTTATCCGAAATTTACTATGATGAGGGCAATGTATAGTATAAATCTACAGTTTCATTATAGGATATTACAAATGATAGCGTTTTCATATTATTTCAAAAAAACAATTCGGTAAATAGTAGAAAAAGATTCGGAATCCCGAATCTTTTTCACTACTATTCAATTATTAAACAAGAACCTTCATTACATTACGTACAGATTCTACAGAGCGATCTAACGCTTCTTTTTCATCTGCAAGAAGTTCTAATTCAATAATTTTTTCAATTCCGTTACCACCTAGAATTACTGGTACCCCTAAGTAAAGGTCACTATAACCATACTCACCTTCAAGGTACGCAATAGCTGGTAATATACGGCGTTGATCTTTTAAGATTGCTTCTGTCATTTCAACTAAAGAAGCTGCTGGTGCGTAATATGCACTACCGTTTCCTAATAAGCCTACAATCTCACCGCCACCTTTACGTGTACGTTCTACGATTGCTTCTAAACGCTCTTTCGGAATTAACGTTTCTAACGGAATACCGCCTGCATAAGAATAACGCACAAGAGGTACCATGTCGTCACCGTGTCCGCCAAGAACAAATCCTGTAATGTCTTTTACAGAAAGATTTAATTCTTGTGCGATGAATGTACGGAAACGAGCTGTATCTAATACACCCGATTGGCCGATTACACGCTCTTTCGGGAATCCTGCTTCTTTAAATACAGAATATGTCATTGCATCAACTGGATTTGTTAACACAACAATAATTGCATTTGGTGAATGTTTTGCAATGTCGCGCGTAATACTTTTCATAATTTTAGAGTTTGTTGCTACTAAGTCATCACGGCTCATACCAGGCTTACGTGCAATACCTGCTGTAATAACGACAACGTCAGAATCAGCAGTATCTGCGTAATCAGATGTTCCAATAATGTTAGCATCAAAACCTTGTACTGGGCTCGCTTCTAACATATCTAACGCTTTCCCTTTTGTTGGATTTTCCAGTTGTGGAATGTCCACTAATACAACATCTGCAAGTTCTTTTTGTGCTAATAAGAATGCCGTTGTTGCCCCTGTAAACCCTGCACCGATGACTGAAACCTTCTTGCGTTTGATTGTCATAATTTACCCCCCGCTTTAATTATGCGTTTTTGATTATCGCTACATCCATGTTTTTAATAAGTTCATTAGCGAACTCAGAACATTTCACTTCTGTTGCACCTTCCATTAAGCGTGCGAAATCATAAGTTACTACTTTTGAAGCAATTGTTTTCTCAACAGAAGCAGTTACTAATTTCGCAGCTTCGTTCCATCCTAAATGTTCTAATAATAATACACCTGAAAGAAGAACAGAAGATGGGTTTACTTTATCTAAACCTGCATATTTTGGAGCTGTACCGTGTGTAGCTTCAAAGATAGCATGTCCAGTCACATAGTTAATGTTTGCACCAGGTGCAATGCCAATTCCACCTACTTGTGCAGCAAGTGCATCAGAGATATAGTCACCATTTAAGTTCATTGTTGCAACAACATCGAACTCACGTGGACGAGTTAAAATTTGTTGTAAGAAGATGTCTGCAATAGAATCTTTTACGATGATTTTTCCAGCCACTTCAGCGTCTGCCATCGCTTTATTCGCTGCATCTTTACCATCTTTTTCAACGATACGATCGTATTCAGCCCAAGTAAATACTTTGTCGCCGAATTCTTGTTCCGCTACTTCGTAACCCCAGTTTTTGAAAGCACCTTCTGTAAATTTCATAATGTTTCCTTTATGAACTAATGTAACAGAAGAGCGTTTTTCGTTAATTGCATATTGAATTGCAGCACGAACAAGACGCTTTGTCCCTTCTTCTGAAATTGGCTTAATACCAATACCAGATGTTTCTGGGAAGCGGATTTTATTAACACCCATTGCTTCTTTTAAGAAAGCAAGAACTTTTTCTGCTTCTGGAGATCCTTGCGCATATTCAATTCCAGCATAAATGTCTTCTGTATTTTCACGGAAAATAACCATATCAGTATCTTCCGGACGTTTTACAGGTGAAGGAACACCTTCAAAATAACGAACTGGACGTAGACATACATATAAATCTAATTCTTGACGAAGTGCTACGTTTAGAGAACGAATACCACCGCCAACTGGAGTTGTAAGTGGACCTTTAATCGCGATTAAATATTCACGAATTAAGTTTAAAGTTTCTTCTGGTAACCACTCGCCTGTTTGGTTGAATGCTTTTTCCCCTGCAAGCACTTCTTTCCAAACGATTTTCTTCTCACCATCATAAGCTTTTTCAACTGCTGCTTCTAGTACGCGAGATGCAGCTGCCCAAATATCAGGACCAATTCCATCTCCCTCGATAAATGGAATAATCGGATTGTTTGGTACATTCATAACACCATTAGTTACAGTAATTTTTTCACCTGTCGTCAATGTGATAACCCCCATGTTTGAAATTTCATATGTATGAAACTGAGGGAATAACCCCTCAGTTCAAACCGTTAGTCAAATTAAAATATTCTAATCATTACATCTTTCCGAAAAAATCAGACTTTTGAAAGCGTATTTTCACTATCAAAATAGTGTTATTCGCTTATCGTTGTGCAATTGGAACATACACTTGATGCGTTGGTCCATTATAATCAGCACGCGGACGAATTAAACGGTTGTTTTCATATTGTTCTAGAATATGAGCTAACCAGCCTGACATACGGCTAATTGCAAAAATAGGTGTAAATAAGTCATGGTCAATTCCTAAACAATGGTATACAGAAGCTGAATAGAAATCAACATTTGGTGGAAGACCTTTTTCTTTTGTTACAATGTCTTCAATTTTGATAGACATATTATACCATTTCTCTTCTCCTAAAAGCACGCATAATCTCTTAGACATTTCACGTAAGTGTTTTGCACGTGGATCACCCTGCTCATACACACGGTGGCCAAAGCCCATGATTTTCACTTTATTTTGAAGAGCATTATGAATATATGACTCCACATTTTCTTCTTCACCAATCTCAGTTAACATCTTCATTACATTCTCATTTGCCCCACCGTGAAGAGGACCTTTTAATGCACCGATTGCTGCTGTAATACCAGAATATACATCTGAAAGTGTAGCTACGCAAACACGTGCAGTAAATGTAGAAGCGTTTAACTCATGATCTGCATGAAGTACAAGCGCCTTATCAAAAGCTTCAATTTCAACTTCATTTGGCTCGCGATCATTTAACATGTACAAGAAGTTTGCAGCTAATGATAAATCCTTTCTTGGCTCAACAATATCTAAACCTTTACGGATTCTCGCGTAAGCAGCAACTAAAGTTCCCACTTGCGCCTGTAATTTAACCGCTTTCAAATAATTGGACTTTTCGTCCATAATTTCAGCGCTCTCATCGTATAATGATAGCATGGAAATTGCAGTTCGTAAAACAGACATCGGATGTGCAATTTTTAAATCTACTTGTTTCAAATATGTTAAAATCTCACCTGGAACTTTATAGTATTCTGATACAATTTCATTAAATTCCGCTAGTTCTTTTTCATTAGGAAGCTTGCGGTGCCATAATAAGTACACTACTTCTTCAAACGTAGCATTCTCAGCTAAATCATCAATATTATACCCAACATAAGTTAATGTATCATCAATAATAGAGCTCACAGATGATGTTGTTGCTACTACCCCTTCTAAACCTCGAATAACAGTCATGACATTCTCTCCTTTTCCTGAAAATTCTCCCAACCTTGCTCCTTATATCTATTTGCTCCCCTTATGAATTATGAACGCCCGTTCACTCTTTAGGCAAGCAAAATGCACGATCATGCAAATTTGTTGCGATGTTCCCCTCTTATTGTCCATTGTTTACATGGAAAGCATGAGCGTGAATGTCTCCCCGAATCCTCACGCTCAAAACAACAAGTTAGTGAGGAAAATACATTCCGAAGAGTTTTATGATAAAAACAACATAAAACAATATCATTATAAAATTGTTTTATGTTGTTTTTATTTTATCTGGTGTAAAGTCTCTGCTGTTATGTAACTTTTCAAAGTTTCTAATCCTATTATAAACAATTATCTGACTTTTGTGAACAGAAAGAATTCAAAAATTTTATATTACTATAAAATTCCTTATTTAAACATTTGTATAATACTCATAACCGCATAGGCAATTCCAGCCCCAATTAACGGACCAACAGCAACCCCATTAAATAGCGCAACCGCTATAATTGTCCCAAAAACAAGCGCAGTTGTAATGTGGGGATCCGTTGTCAACAATTGTACGCCGCCTTTCGCTAACAAAGCGACCGCTACACCTGAAGCTAAAGCAATCCACGCATAATAAGATTTCGCCGCTTCTCCAAGTTGTTTAAAACCTATTTCCCCCGTCGCAATCGGTACGAGCACCGCTATTGTAATGACCGTTACACCTAGGTTAATTCCTTTCGTTTGTAAATAAGGAAAGACCTTATCTCCTAAAAACGTAAACTTCAATAAAAATAACACACCAATAGCCACAGTAAGCGATTGGTTTTTCGCAATAAGTCCTATAATAAGTAGTATGAATAAAAATAACGTTGACTGACTAATCATGTTTGCACTTCCTTTCTGAAAATAATGAACTCATTTCCAAACAAAAATACCTTTAAACCTATCGTTATACATGATATATCGATGCCTATTCAACATGAATCACTTCATTTTTTTATGTATTTTAAAATGATAAATTGAGACTTTCACCATAAAAATTTAAGCGTGTATACATTTTAAAAAACAGGCGTCTCTTCTTTCTTTTCTAATTAGAAACAGGTAAAATAAAAAGAAGAGAAAATGAAGTTTTTACCATATAGTAGAAGCATCAACACCAAGCTTTCACAGTCACTCACATACTGAAAAAGCAGGAAAAATCCATCATTCCACTATAACATAAAGTGAAACTTTAATCAGTGGGGCACACTCGTTATAAGTTGAACGAATTAGGATAATCCAAATTGGAATGGGAGGTATACATCTTTGAACCGAAACTTACTATATATGATATTGCGACTCATATTTGTCATTGTAGCAACGGTAGCTGGGTTCTATGTATTACTATACATGTCAGGGCTTATCTATCCTTTTATTATCGCTTTTGCATTTGCTTATTTGATTAATCCTGTCGTCAATTTCCTTAATCAAAAACTACAATTTCCTCGCGCACTAGCAGTACTCGTTAGCTTAATTCTCGTATTTGGAGCTATCGTTGGACTTGTTACATATCTTGTGACTGAAGCAATATCTGCCACAACATACTTACTACAACTTGTTACAGTAAAGTTTCCAGATATCGTTACATTCGCTCAGCAATTTGCACTTAATCATATTATGCCTCTCTACGATGATTTAATCTCTAAATTTAATCATCTTGGAGAACCACAGCGCTATACAATTACACAAAACATTCAAAACTTAGGAACAGAAGCGACAACACAAATGAAAGAACTTTTAACCGCCATTATAAGCGGGTTAACGAATTTCATTAGTGCACTGCCAACAACTTTAACTGTCCTTGTATTCATTTTATTAGCCACTTTCTTCATTAGTTACGATTGGCACCGTCTTGCTCAGAAAGCAAGAAAATTGCTACCGAATCGTGTACATGGCTATGGAAAAACTATTTTTGTCGACTTAAGAAAAGCTTTGTTTGGTTTTGTGAAAGCACAACTTACACTCGTATCTATGACAACTGTCATTGTACTAATCGGGCTTTTAATATTACGCGTACCATACGCCATTACTATCGCGATTATTACAGGGGTTGTAGATTTACTACCATATTTAGGAACAGGCGCAGTCTTTGTTCCATGGGTTATATACGTATTTTTCACTGGCGATACCGCATTCGCCATTGGTCTTCTCATTTTATACATCGTCGTGATTGTCCAAAGACAAATTATGGAGCCGAAAGTACTTTCATCTAACATCGGTCTCGATCCATTAGCAACACTCGTCGCTCTATTTGTCGGCTTTAAACTTTTTGGCTTTTTAGGATTAATCATCGGCCCAGTCACCTTAGTACTACTTAATACATTACACAAAGCTAATGTCTTCCATGACTTGTGGAAATATATCAAAGGTTCACCTTCAAAATAATAGTTTCTAATTCATACACAACAAAAAACTTACCTGTAATCAGTGGGAAATTCCCACTGATTATTCCTTGTACTTATTTTTCATACTTATTACATAAAACAAGAGAATTGCACTCAAAAAAGATAATTCTCTTGTTTTTTTGCATGAAAAACGCATATTCCGTGGTGTTTTTACATATTTATTCTATTTATTTTATAATTATCATTTACATTTATTACTTTTTATGTAAATGAATAAATATACAAAACAGCTTAAAATAAGACTTCAACTAACAATCTCCGCCTTTTTATATGAATTTTTTACACCAATCGTTCCTCTATATAAGAAAGCAAAACTTTAATTTAGCAGTGTTTCCCTCCATCTTATTCATCTAAATTAATAGCACTAAAAAACCACAAGTTTAATCGAAGTACACACAAGAGTTCAAACGAAAATTATATAGCAAATATAATAAGCGAACGTTTTGTTCATCCCCACTCATCATTCGCCCCACATCAGACACTTACGAGCAGCCCAGCTTTGAGATAGAAATTTCACCCCACAAATAGCGCGGTAAAACAAAGCTTCAATCAGCAAGTTCCTCTCCTTTTACAAGACAAAAAAATAGCACTTAGATTTCTACAATCTAAGTGCTATTTCTGAATAATAATAGTAGAATTCTTTCTAAATTTCCATTCTATCCACTTCATAACAAGCGGCTTCAATAAAGCTCTCGTAATAGGGATCACGCAGATAAACCCTAGCATATCTGTCACATACCCAGGAAGCACTAAGAGAATACCTCCTACAAATACAAAAATACCATCTAGTACCGCCTCACCTGGCATTTCCCCTCTATTCAACTTAGATTGAATCTCTCCAAGCACTTTAAACCCTTGTCTTTTCGCCAAATACACACCTACAACACCTGTAAATACAATCATAGCGAACGTAGACCATAAACCTATTACATGACTTGATCCAATTAAGACCGTAATCTCAATCGCCGGTATTAAAATAAAAAAGAATAGTAACCACTTCATAGTTCTACACCTCTCTCACATCTCACTTTCAACGCCCTCACAATGCCTATATACATCATATGGAATATAGATACCCTTTCATATTAAAACCCATAACAAACAGCTTTTAAAAGCAATTCTAGGCGCTTTAAGCTAATTTTATCTCGTTTTTGTGTAAAAAAAAGAGAAGGACTCCGATCCTTCTCTCCGTATTACTTATAGCACTTCCGCATGTCCATTATAAACAATTCCGCGTGCTGCATCAACTGTTACTTCTTGGCCATTTTTTAAAGTTGCTGTTACGCCGTTTACACCAACGATAACAGGAATACCGATTGATACACCTACAACAGCTGCATGGCTTGTTAAGCCACCTTCTTCTACAACTAAAGCTGCAGCTTTTTCGATTGCAGGAATCATATCTTTATCAGTGCTTGTTGTAACAAGGATATCACCTTCGTTTACGTTCGCTACAGCTTCAGCAGCTGTTTTTGCTACAACTACTTTACCTTTTGCAGCTTTACGACCGATTCCTTGTCCTTTAGCAATTTCTTCACCAACAACGTGGATTTTCATTAAGTTTGTTGTACCAGTTTCAGCAACTGGAACACCAGCAGTAATCACTACAGTATCTCCAAGTCCGATTAGACCTGCATCCATACCTGTTTGAATTGCTGTATCTAACATTTCGTCAGTTGAAGCTGCGCGCTTCTCAGCCATAAATGCTTGTACACCCCAAACAAGTGCAAGACGACGTCCTACTTGCTCGTCAGATGTTACAGCTACGATTGGAGATTTTGGACGGTATTTAGAGATCATTTTCGCAGTATATCCACTTTCTGTTGGAGCTACGATTGCAGCTACATCAAGAGCAAGTGCTGTATGTGCAACAGATTGGCTAATTGCATCTGTAATTGTTGGAGTGAACTCTTTAATACGTTTTTTGAACATATCTTCATATTGTAATGATTTTTCAACACGTACCGCAATGTTAGCCATCATTGTTACTGCTTCTACTGGGTATTGTCCAGCAGCTGTTTCACCTGAAAGCATGATTGCATCTGTACCATCGAAGATTGCGTTAGCTACGTCACTTGCTTCCGCACGAGTTGGACGTGGGTTACGTTGCATAGAATCTAACATTTGTGTTGCAGTAATAACTGGTTTACCTAACACGTTACATTTTTTAATTAGACGTTTTTGTACTAACGGTACTTCTTCTGGTGGAATTTCTACACCCATGTCACCACGAGCTACCATTAAACCGTCAGAAACTTCTAAGATTGAATCGATGTTGTCGATACCTTCTTGGTTTTCGATTTTTGGTACGATTTGGATGTATTGAGCGTTATGCTCTTCTAATAATTCACGGATTTCTAATACGTCAGACGCTTTACGTACGAATGAAGCTGCAATGAAATCAACTTTTTGCTCGATACCGAAGATGATATCTTTTACGTCTTTTTCAGTGATACCAGGAAGCTTAATGCTTACGTTTGGTACGTTAACACCTTTTTTATTTTTTACAGTTCCGCTGTTAAGAACTTTTGTACGGATGTTTCCATCAGCTTTTTCGATTACTTCTAGTTCGATAAGACCGTCATCGATTAGAATACGAGAACCTGGGTCTACATCGTCATAAAGACCAGCATAAGATACAGAGAACTTCTCTGCAGTACCTAATACTTGCTCAGTAGAAAGAACTACTTCTGCACCTGTTACAAGCTCAGCTTGTCCGTCTACGAAGTCGTGAGTACGGATTTCTGGACCTTTTGTATCAAGTAAGATACCAACTGTTTTACCAGTTTTCTTTGAAGCTTCACGAATGTTTTTAATACGAGCTCCGTGCTCTTCATGGCTACCATGAGAGAAGTTTAAACGAGCAACGTTCATACCTGCTTCGATTAATTGCTCTAATTTTTCAATACTTTCACTAGCAGGACCTATAGTACATACAATTTTAGTTTTACGCATATTGCACCTCCGAAAATTATGAAACCGTTCCCAAATATCTGACATTACGCCGATTAGATGGATAATTCTTTAGATAATTGATACATATCTTTATCGATTGTATGCTTTTGAGCTAACGCTTCGATAATGTCATGATCAACAAGTTTGTTATCTTGAATACCTACACAACGTCCGCCTTTACCAGCAATTAACAATTCAACTGCTCTTGCGCCAAGACGACTTGCTAATACACGGTCTTGTGCACTTGGTGATCCACCACGTTGTACGTGACCTAATACAGTTACACGAGTATCAAAGTTTGTTGCTTCTTCAATGTGCTTACCGATGTCAATTGCACTTCCAACACCTTCAGCTACAACGATAATACTGTGTTTTTTACCACGTTCACTACCACGCTTCAGACGAGCGATAACATCATCCATGTCATACTCTTCTTCTGGAATTAAGATTGTTTCCGCACCATCAGCTAAACCAGCCCATAATGCGATATCACCAGCGTGACGTCCCATTACTTCGATAACATATGTACGTTCATGAGATGTAGCTGTGTCACGAATTTTATCAATTGCATCAATAACAGTGTTTAAAGCTGTATCGAAACCAATTGTGAAGTCTGTTCCAGGGATATCATTGTCGATTGTACCTGGTACACCAACACATGGGAATCCTTGTTCAGTTAATTTTTTAGCGCCTTGGTAAGAACCATCTCCACCAATAACAACAAGTCCTTCGATACCGTGTTTCTTTAATTGCTCGATACCTTTTAGTCGTACTTCTGGATCTTTAAACTCAGGACATCTTGCTGTATATAATTTTGTACCACCGCGGTGGATAATATCGCCAACAGAACCAAGTTCTAATTTTTCAATGTGACCAGAAATTAATCCAGCGTATCCATGGTAAATACCATATACTTCAATATCATGGAAAATCGCTTTACGAACAACTGCACGAATGGCAGCATTCATACCAGGTGAATCTCCACCACTTGTTAATACACCAATACGTTTCATTTGTACTCACCTCATAAAGATTATTTGCCTTATAATAAAATAACACGAAAAAATATAAAAATACAATGGAGAAGATGTGTCTTTTCATAATAAAAACGTGCATTCGCGAAGTGGAACGCACGCTTTTCTTATTTTATCCAAATGGAAGCGTTTGAAAACGAAACTTGCCCAATTTTCATATATTTTTCATAACGTTTTTCGATTAATTCATCTTTCGAAATTCCGTTTAATTGTTCAAAAGTTTTTCGAATCATTAAGTCTATATTTTCTGACTGTTTCAAAATATTACGGTGAGCTCCGCCTCTTGCTTCTGGAATAATTTCGTCAATTACACCTAATTCTTTCAAATCTGCTGCTGTAATTTTCATTGCCTCTGCAGCTTCCTTTGCTTTTCCTGCATCTTTCCAAAGAATTGCCGCTGCACCCTCTGGTGTAATAACAGAATAAGTGGAATTTTCTAGCATATGAATGTAATCTCCAACTCCAAGGCCTAGCGCACCACCACTACCACCTTCGCCGATAACGATACAAATAACAGGTACCGTTAAACCTGCCATTTCAAATAAATTGCGGGCGATAGCTTCACTTTGACCACGTTCTTCAGCAGCTTTACCAGGATAAGCTCCTTTCGTATCAATAAAACAAATAATAGGACGATTGAACTTTTCCGCCTGCTTCATTAAACGTAATGCTTTTCGATATCCTTCTGGATGAGGCATTCCAAAGTTACGGCGAATATTTTCTTTCGTATCTTTTCCGCGCTGATGCCCAATTACAGTTACAGGCATCCCTTTATATTTCGCAATGCCGCCGACAATCGCTGCATCATCGCCAAATAGACGATCTCCATGACATTCGAAAAAATCAGTAAATAAGTGCTCAATATAATCGAGCGTTGTCGGTCGTTCTGCATGACGAGCAATTTGAACACGGTCCCATACTTTCAGATTGCCGTATATATCTTCCTCTAAATTTTCTAGCTTTTCTTCCAAAATACGAATCTCCTCACTGAAGTCCATCTGGCTGTTTTTCGTATAGTCTTTCAGTTCACGAATCTTATTTCTTAGCTCAACAACTGGTTTTTCAAATTCTAGCTCTGCCATACAGCCATTTCCCCTCCTTGATGAACTTCTAAAATCTTGCGAAGTGATTCTCTCATATCATCACGATGCACCACCGCATCTAATTGACCATGATCTAGTAAGAATTCTGCCGTTTGGAAATCTTCTGGTAGTTTCTCACGCACCGTTTGTTCAATTACACGTCTACCAGCAAATCCGATAAGTGCACCTGGTTCTGCAAGATTATAATCACCAAGTGAAGCGAAACTCGCTGAAACCCCGCCCGTCGTTGGGTGAGTCATAACAGAAATAAATAATCCTCCTGCATTACTATGCTTTTTCAAAGCTACGCTTGTTTTTGCCATTTGCATTAAACTTAATATACCTTCTTGCATACGGGCACCACCCGAAGCAGTAAAGATAATAAATGGAACTTGTAAGTCGTACGCCTTTTCAACCGCACGGGCGATTTTTTCTCCTACTACAGAGCCCATGCTCCCCATTCGAAAACGAGAATCCATTACTGCAACAACAACAAGCATGTCATCAATTGTTCCTTCACCAGTTACAACCGCTTCGTTCAATTCAGTCTTCTTACGATCGCTCTCTAGTTTCTCTTCATAACCTGGAAACTCGAGTGGATTTAATGAAACCATTTCTTTGTCATACTCACGGAATGACCCTTCGTCCAATATACTATCAAGACGTTCCCATGCATTCATAGGATGATGATATCCACAATTCACACATACTTTTAAATTTTTTAGAAGTTCTTTCGTATACATGATTTTTTTACATTCCGGACATTTTGTCATAACGCCATCTGGTACATCTTTTCGTACTTGTTCTGAAGGTATTGCAGCGTACTTTTTCTTTTTCACGAATAAATCTCTTAGCACAATTTGACCCCCTTCGTTGAGAGCTAAGGTTAGCGTAAGAAGAAAATGGGGCTAACACCAAAGTTTGATGTTAGCCTTATCTTCTCAATCTGTCTAATAACCTCACTCTTTACGTTTAACTTTAACCGCTACGCGGTAGAATGTTTGTCATAACGTGTCATGGTCATTTCGACAAATTTTATACATTACGAGTGAAACTGTATATTCTCTACTAATTCATCGTAAATTTTTAGTGCATCATTTTCTTGTTTTTCTTCCAAAGTAGCATAAAGCTTTCTATACATATCGATAGAATCTCTTGAAACTTTACAAGAAAGAGTTGCTACGTAATCATTTACGATCATCCAAATGCGATATAGTAAATAATTATCGACTTGTTCAATAAGTGTTTTAAAGAACGTTTGATGAAGCGTTGGGACTGAGCTTTCATTTCCTTCAAGTACTTGGTGTAATCTACTTAGTACTTTAGAAAACGTTTCTTTCGGTAAATTACATACAATTCGAATCATATCTTTCTCAAGTAATCGTTTCGTTTGTAATAAATCACGAATTGTTTTCTCATCTTGCAATAAGAACGGAGCAATTAATTGTACAAGACCGTTATCATAAAAGTTTCGAATAAACGTCCCTTCACCACGTCTCGTTTCAATCAATCCTACCAGTTCTAAAGCACGCAATGCTTCTCTTACAGAGGAACGTCCTACGTTTAAGCGTGAACTTAACTCACGCTCAGACGGCAAACGATCCCCCGCCACCAAACCATCCTCTTCCATAATGGAACGGATTTTTTTTACAATTTCGAGATATACTTTTGTATTTGATGATGTCAATGGAAATTCCTCGCTTATTCTTTACCAATCAGCGCTAATTGTTTTGTTTTTTCAGCGATCTCATTTGGATCTACTTGACGGCGAGCTACTCCTGTCTCCATTGCTGCTTTTGCAACGTAAGCCGCTACTTGAGGCGCTACACGCGCGTCAAATGGTGCCGGAATGATATAGTCTGCATTTAACTCATCTTCTGCTACAAGCTCAGCAATAGCCTGTACAGCTGCCATCTTCATTTCTTCGTTAATTTGTGTCGCATGTACGTCAAGTGCACCGCGGAAAATACCAGGGAACGCCAGTACATTATTTACTTGGTTCGGGAAGTCAGAACGACCTGTTCCAACAACAGCTGCGCCCGCTGCTTTTGCCAATTCTGGCATAATTTCTGGAACTGGATTCGCCATTGCAAAAATAATCGCATCGTCATTCATTGTACGAACCATCTCTTCTGTTAATGCACCTTCTGCAGATACACCAATGAATACGTCCGCACCTTGTACAACATCAGCTAAAGAACCTTCTATACGATTCTTATTTGTATATTTTGCAACTTCATCCTTCACCGGATTCATACCTGTAGGACGACCATCATAGATTGCGCCTTTACGGTCACACATAATAATGTCGCGTACACCATAGCGATATAAAAGTTTAATAATTGCAATACCTGCTGCACCTGCGCCATTTGCGACAACTTTAATGTCAGACATTTTCTTTCCAACTAATTTCAGTGCATTTACAAGACCTGCTACTGTTACAATAGCTGTTCCGTGTTGATCATCATGGAAGATAGGAATATTTGTTTCTTTTTTCAAACGCTCTTCAATAATGAAGCAGTTTGGTGCTGCGATATCTTCTAAGTTAACGCCGCCAAAAGTTGGCTCCATTAATTTTACAGTTTCAACAATTTTATCTACATCGTTTGTATTTAAGGCAATTGGGAATGCATCTACACCAGCAAAGCTCTTGAATAATACAGCTTTACCTTCCATTACTGGAAGAGATGCTTCAGGTCCAATGTTACCAAGACCAAGTACAGCTGTTCCATCTGTCACAACTGCTACCATATTTCCCTTCATCGTATATTCATATACCTTACTTTTATCGTCATAAATTTCTTTACAAGGTTCTGCAACCCCTGGAGAATATGCAAGACTTAAATCTTTTGCATTTTCTACTTTTACTTTTGATACAGTTTCTAATTTTCCTTGATGCACTTTATGCATGTGAAGTGCTTCTTCACGAAGTGTTGACAAACTATCCACTCTCCTCAAATTATTCTTGCTGATATCAATTTCTCCAAGTGGTCTGACCACGAACACTACTACTATAATAATCGAAGTGTAGGGAAATTGTCCATTATATTTTCACAACTACATTTTCTTCCCCGACAATTTCACGAAGTGCTCCTAAACATTCTTCACTTGGATGAATCGATAAACTCCGAGATAATTGTACCATTTTATGTTCCTTTTCATAATAAATTAGTACTTTCGCAAAACCTGAATAGTCGAACAATATTTTCGTAACCTGATTTAAAAGCTTTTTCTCATACTGAGACGGCAATTTCACGTAAACAGATGCGTCTTTCTTTTCTTCATAAACATCCATTTCCTCTAGCGGATATAGTCCATTTACAATCCATTGCAGCTTATGATTTCTTAGCTCAATCGTACCGTCAACTAAAACAATTGCTCCTTCTTGCAACTTATCCGAGAAATGTATATACGTTTCCGGGAAGAGGACCGCTTCCATTTCATCATTTTGATCACAGAATGTAATAAATGCCATCTTTTGAAACTTTTTCGTACGAATCACTCTCACACTTGTTATATACACAATAGCTCTTTGTACTTTTTTCTTGTGTCGCATCGCCTGAGCGAGAGATGGAATTTCTAATTCTTTTGCTAACTTCACATATTGCGCTGTCGGATAACTTGATAAATAAAAGCCAAGTGCTTCCTTCTCTTTATTTAGTTGTTCAATAAAAGATAACTCTTCTCCTTGTACATATTTTGATTTTGGAACAGCATCTCCTAAATCACGTGCGAGATTCGCGTACTCTAACGCCCCTTTAATACTTTTCCATAAATTCGTTCTCGAAACACCAAAATCGTCAAAACATCCCGACCAGACGAAAGCTTCTAAATTACGCTCCGTTACGAACTTTGACGGCATACGAAGACAAAATTCAAATAAATCTTCGAACATTTTTTTCTCTCGTTCTTCTAATAATGCCGTCACTGTAGCCATTCCAATATTTCGGATCGAAAGTAAACTGTAACGTATCGCATTCCCTTCTATTTGGAAGTTGTAGCCACTCCTCTGAAGAGACGGTGGCAAAACGTGAAAACCTTTCCGCTTCGTTTCTCGTATATACTGTACAATCTTATCTTCATTTCCAATTGCGCTTGATAATAATGCCGTCATAAATTCCAGCGTATAATTCGCTTTCAAATAGGCAAGCTGATATCCGATCATACTGTAAGCTACAGCGTGACTTCGGTTAAAACCGTAATTCGCAAATCTTACAATTAAATCATAAATTTTCTCTGCGGATGTCTCATCATAACCATTTCGCAAACATCCTTGGACGAAATGCTTACGTTCCTGATCTAAAATATCACGATTTTTTTTACTCACCGCACGGCGCAGTAAATCTGCTTCTCCGAGCGAAAAACCAGCTAACTTCGATGCAATTTGCATAATTTGTTCTTGGTATACAATGACGCCGTATGTTCTTTCTAAAATTGGCTTTAAATCCGGATGTAAATATTCAATTTTTCTTTTTCCATGTTTCGATTCAATAAAAGTCGGTATCTGTTCCATCGGTCCTGGTCTGTATAACGAGTTAACAGCTACGATATCTTCAAACTCATTCGGTTTTAACCCGCGAAGTACATTTCGCATACCACCCGACTCAAGTTGGAATACACCCGTTGTATCCCCTCTCCCTAATAATTGGAACGTCTTTTCATCTTGAAGAGGTAAGTTTCTTATATCGATTTCTTTCCCTGTTTTGTTCGCGATAAATTTTATAATATTTTCAAGTAACGTTAAATTACGTAATCCTAAAAAGTCCATCTTAAGCAACCCAAGTTCTTCTAGCGCATCGGCTGGATATTGCGTAACATAAACATCGTTATGTCCTTCTTGAATTGCTACACTTCCTGTTAGCGGTTCTTGACTCATAATAACACCAGCCGCATGAATAGACGTATGACGTGGTAAACCTTCTACACGTTTTGCGATTTCAAATACACGCTCATGCAGAAGATTCCCTTGTATAAACTCACGAAGTGATTGTGATTCTTCATATGCATCTTTTAACGTTATACCAAGCTTTGATGGGATAAGTTTTGAAAATATATCAATATCTCGCGGCGGAAGCCCCATTACGCGGGCAATGTCTCTAATTGCCGCTTTTGCTGCAAGCGTACCAAACGTTACAATTTGCGCAACACGGAGCTGACCGTATTTATCTTTCACATAGCGAATCATCTCATCACGTCTTACGTCTGGAAAATCAATATCAATATCGGGAAGCGTCACACGTTCAGGATTTAAAAACCTTTCAAATAATAGATCGTATTCAATTGGATCAATATCTGTAATTTCTAATACGTATGAAACGAGTGAACCAGCTGCCGATCCACGACCTGGTCCTGTTAGAATATGATTTTCATGTGCATACTTCATAAAATCCCATACGATGAGGAAATAATCACTAAATCCCATACGAGAAATAACATTTAATTCATGATCCAAACGCTTTATATGCACTTCTTTCGGTTCACCATATCGTTTCCGCAAACCTTCTTCACAAACACGACGCAAGTATATATCACTCGTTTCATTAGACGGAACAGGAAACTTCGGAAGTTGATTTACATGGAACGGTATTTCTACTTGGCAACGCTCTGCAATTTTTATTGTATTTTGGATTGCTTCCGGCGCATGGGAAAATAGTGCTTCCATTTCATCCGATGACTTTAAATAATACTGATCTGTTTTCAGCCTCGGCCTATCTGGATCAGTCATTTTCGTTCCACTTTCAACAGATAGTAAACATTCGTGAACAAGCGCGTCACTTTGATTGATATAGCGCACATCGTTTGTTGCAACGACTGGAATATTAACCCTACTAATAAATTCAGGTAGTTTCTCTTGTAAAAGCAACTCATCTTGAATCGCATGATGCTGCAAACTCATATAAAAATGGCCAAACATATTTTGATATGTGCGAGCTACTTCTTCAGCCTGACTCTCATTGTCTTCTAGTAATAATTGCTCAATTTCGCCATCTTTACCTGGTGAAATTGCAATTAATCCTTTCGCATAATGCGCAAGCCACTTCTTAGGAATACCTTCTTTGGACTTTGTCATAATACTGCTAGAAATCTTTAATAAATTTTGGTAGCCTATTTCATTCTCAGCAAGTAATACAAGCGGATAAGACCTTTCTTCTTCTTCACTAAAAATAGAAGCGGTTAATCCAATAACAGGCTGTATACCATGTTTCTTACATGCTTTATAAAACGGAATAACGCCATACATAACATTTTCATCCGTAATAGCCAGCGATGAAAAACCGAGTTCTTTCGCCCTGACTACAAGCTCATCAATTTTACAAGCACTTTTTAATAAACTAAAAACGGTTTGACATTGTAAATGCACAAACTTCACTGTTGTACCCTCTCTTTACCTATTTGACTACTTTTATTATAGGTGATGAGGAAAGCGGAAATCAAAACATACTTCTTATACTTTGTCCATATATATGAAGAAGAAGAAAGGGGAATGACGATGGATGTAAGAGAACATACTTTTTTCTCTCTGCTTATTATTAGTTATTTTATTGCCTTTGGGGTTATACTTGGCGGTTCATTAATTGGTGGATTTGGTGCGTTTCTTATCGGAAAACCAGCTCTAACTTACATTAATCAATTCGCCCAAAATTTAAGAATTTGGGCACTCGTTGCAGCAATCGGCGGAACATTCGATACCTTTTATAGCTTTGAAAGAAGTTTCTTTGGCGGAGATATGAAAGATATCGTAAAGCAAATTCTCCTTATTTTTTTCGCAACTGGTGGTATGCAAACAGGTCTCATTATTATTAAATGGCTAACTCAGGAACATGTATGAGAGTACCAAGTGCCAATACAGCAAAAAGATGGTACTTAGTATTAGCTGGGGCTGCTGTTGGAGGCGTGTTGAGCTGGTTTATTTTTTTGTACATATACGGTGTTTTTCAAGAAGAACAAGCTAGTAAAATAGCAGAACAAAGAGAAATTATAGAAAAACAAGAAGCAAAGCTCCACGTCCTTCTCGAAGATCAAGAAAAATTGAACACTGAAAATAAACGGCTCTTAACCATTCAAGAGATTAAAATAAAACTTATCAATCGAGAAAAATACGATTTAGACAATCTCACACTCGAAAATATGACTACATCTATCCATAATGACCTCCAACATCTTTTAACGAAAAACATTCAAAGTATCGCAAAAAATAAAGACCTACTTAAAAAGGTAATCGAAAATAAAACGTACAAACATTACGATCGGCTATACCGTTTTAAAGTCGATACAATATCTTTTGATACAGTGCTTGAAATTAGCATTACTATAGAGAAAGAAAAATAAAGAAGGAGGGCTTTAGCGCCGCTCCTTCTTTTCGTTCTAACATATAGTCTCTTATTTACAAATCTCACGTAAATCAGCAAAAAGACGATCCGCTTCTTCCCAAGAAGATGCCTTCGCACCAGAAGCCATCGGATGCCCCCCGCCGTTATATTGCATTGCTAATTTGTTTATAACTGGTCCTTTTGAACGAAGACGAACACGAATTACGTCGTCTTCCTCTAAAAATAGAACCCACGCCTTTAATCCATCAATATTGCCAAGCGCTCCAACAACACCAGATGCTTCAGAAGGAAGTACATCAAACTCTTCTAATACTTCTTTCGTTAATTTAATGTAAGCTGCTCCTTCTTCTACCATCGTAAAGTTTTGTAAAATATAACCGTTTAAACGAGCAATTTTTTCTTTTGTCTTATACATCTCATTGTATAAATCTGTGAATTTCACACCCATGTCAACAAGCTCACTTACGTAACGAAGTGTTTTTGCTGTCGTATTCGGGAATAAGAAACGACCTGTATCTCCAACAATTCCTGCTAAAATAAGGCGGGCTGCTTCTTTTGTTATTTTTAATCCTTTATCTTTCCCATAGTTATAAAACTCATAAATCATTTCACTTGTAGAACTCGCTGTCGTATCTACCCACGTAATATCTCCATATGGATCTTCATTTGGATGATGATCAATTTTAATTAACATCTTCCCTTTTGTATAGCGTTGATCGTCAACACGTTCTTGATTCGCAGTATCACAAACAATAACAAGCGCATTTTCGTATACACTATCTTCAATATCATCCATTACTCGTAAGTATGCTAGTGACGGCTCATTGTACCCAACCGTATAAATATTTTTCTCTGGAAACGATTCTTGTAGAATTGTACCAAGACCACCCTGTGAACCTAACGCATCTGGATCCGGACGCACGTGGCGATGAATAATAATTGTATCAAACTCTTTAATTGCTCCTAAAATTTGCTCATGCATATGTATAATCTCCTTTTTAATCAACTTCTTCACTTTATCCTCCATTATAACGGAAAGTATTTCATACATGCGAACAATTGCTTTATAATAAAAGTTAGAAAGTTTAGATATTTCTTTTTCTTTTCTATTATTTTTCACAAAGCGATGGGAGTGTTCATTATGCCAGTATTAGTCTTCTGTATTATCGTCTCATTTATGTTGTACCTCTTTTACAAAACAAAATACTTTCGTACAAACCGCCCAATGGAGAAAGGTTGGCTCTCAGGAAAATCCGCAATGGCACTCGGTTCATTCGTTTTATTTTTCGGGATAAACCAATTCTTTTTAGAACTTTCAACCGCTCGTATTATCGTTGGTGTTTTATTCGTTCTATTTGGTAGTGCAAGTGTATTTAACGGGTTTCGCCAATACAAACATTTCTTGCCATTAGCAGTTAAAGAAGCTGAAGTCTATGAAGCAACGTAAAAAAGCATCAATATTGTGATGCTTTTTTACGTCCCTTAACTTTCAAAATCATATACGCAACAAACGCAGATGGTATATTAAATGGGTTCCCTTGTACGTGAAAATGTAATTGTTCTTCTCCAAAAGACATTTTTTCATATAGCTCTCGCTGAGATAATCCTGTCTTTTCCTTTTTTTCATGTAAACCTTGTAAATATAAATATTGAATCGGTATCATTACAAGAAAGTAAAATAGTGCGATACTACCAAAAAAGAGTACGGCTGACGACATAATGCATACCACCTCTCACGATTCCATTTTCTTACAATGTAATCATAACACAATATACAACTGAATTGAATTATTATTCCGTCTTTTCTCACATTACTTTTCCACTCCATCCCATACATATTTCACTAAAACTCCCATCTAAAATCATGCCTTTCAAATTTAAAACAACAAAAAAAGATGGAACAAATCAAAACGATTTGTTCCATCTTTTTATTTATCGATTAACTGAACCATAAGTAATGCTTTTCCAACAACATTACCTTCATGATGCACCTCTACATCGACCTTACCAAATTTACGTCCAATTTCTAATACTTTCGGATGAACAGATACAACATTATCAATTTGAACCGGCTTTACGAAATAAATCGTTAAGTTTTCAACAATTAAATCACTCTTCTTTTGCGCACGAATGACGCGATTTGTCGCTTCTGTCACAATTGTTGCAAATACACCGTACGATAACGTCCCGATTGAGTTCGTCATTTGCGGCGTCACCGAAAATTGATATAGATGCTCATTCTTCGCTTCTTTTGGTGTCATAAATTGATTCGTTACAATATCATCAATGGTTTCTCCAACTTGTGGCTGACGTTGAATCATTTGCAGTGCCTGAAGTACATCTTGACGGCTAATAATACCTTGCAGTTTGTTTCCTTCCTCAACGACAGGAAGTAATTCAATTCCTTCCCACACCATCATACGTGCCGCAGCTGCGACAGACATTTTACCGTTCACTGTAATTGGGTGTTTTGTCATTACTTTATCAATTGGTGTTTCTTTCGCTACTCCGATCATATCTTTTGAAGTTACGATTCCTAGTACTTTGTTACTTTCATCGACAATTGGATATCTTCCGTGCATTGTCTCTTCGTTATATGCATGCCATTGCTGTACTGTATCACTCGGCTTTAAATATAACGTTTCTTCAATTGGCGTTAAAATATCTTCAACGAGTACAATTTCTTTCTTAATAAGTTGGTCATAAATTGCACGATTAATTAACGTTGCGACCGTAAATGTATCGTAGCTACTTGAAATGATCGGCAGCTTTAATTCGTCTGCTAATTTCTTCACATGATCTTCCGTATCAAATCCGCCCGTAATTAATACAGCGGCTCCAGTTTCTAGCGCTAATTCATGTGCATTGGTACGGTTACCAATAATGAGTAAATTCCCAGCTTCTGTATAGCGCATCATCGCTTCTAATTTCATAGCTCCGATTACGAATTTATTTAATGTTTTATGTAGTCCTTCTCTGCCCCCAAGTACTTGACCGTCGACAATGTTAACGACTTCTGCATATGTCAGTTTTTCGATATTCTCTTTCTTCTTTTGTTCAATTCGAATTGTTCCGACACGTTCAATTGTACTAACATATCCTTTATTTTCTGCATCTTTAATTGCACGGTAAGCGGTACCTTCACTTACACTCAAATCTTTCGCAATTTGTCTTACAGAAATTTTATGGCCTACTGGCAGGCTATTAATATGTTCTAAAATTTGGTTATGCTTGGTAGCCAAATGGTTTCACCATACTTTCTTTTCCCTAAATTCTTCATGTGTTGTACTTTCAGTATACTATATTTTCAAAACTGTTACACTCTCTCTTTGCATACCTGTACTATTTTTTTTATAACAAAATGACACTTACATTCCACCAGTCATTCTATTACAACAATGTAATGCTATTGTCATCTCATTCGATAGTTCGCCCACTTAATTGCCTATACAATTAAGACAAGAAATAAAACAGAGGAGCGAACACATGATGAAAAAACTTTTAGAGGTTGTAGGTGCTGTATTTTTAGCTTTCGTAGATGGGAAAAAAGTTGCAATGGAATTGAATGAAACACCTGAACAACCACGTACCAAAAGAGAAGAATCACCAAAACAAATACAAGCATTAAAAGCTGTCCTACACACGTAAAAAACCCTTCACTTTTCTTTTCAAATGAAGGGTTTCTTTTCTATAGTGTAATACTTTCTCCAGCTTCTAATACTTTCCCTGTACAATTTTGTAGCTTTTCTACAAATTGATATGGATCTTGTTCAATAACTGGGAACGTATTGTAATGCATCGGTACAACAGTTTTCGCATTAATCCATTTTGCCGCTAGTACAGCATCTTCTGGCCCCATTGTGAAATTATCACCAATTGGTAAAAATGCTAGATCAACTTTATTTAATTCCCCAATTAACTTCATATCAGAGAATAGTGCAGTATCTCCTGCGTGGTATACAGTTTTCTCTTCTGCTGTAAATAAAATACCTGCTGGCATACCTGTATATGTAATCGTCTTATTTGCTTCATCAATATAACTAGAACCGTGGAATGCTTGTGTAAACTTCACTTTTCCGAAGTCAAATTCATGTGAACCCCCAATATGCATCGGGTGTGTATTTACACCTTGCCAACTTAAAAATGTTGCTAGTTCAAATGGCGCTACAACAACTGCATTATTTTTCTTCGCAAGCTCTACTGTATCTCCAACATGATCACCGTGTCCATGCGATAAAAGAATTGCATCCACTTTTACATCTTCAGCTTTTAAATCTGTTTTCGGATTACCTGTTAAAAACGGGTCAATTAAAATAACTTTTTCATTCGCCTCAATTTTCACAACTGAATGTCCATGATAAGATACTTTCATTATTACATTCCTCCCCTATTCACATTCTCACTTTGTATTCTACATGATTTTTCAATTCCCTGTCTTTTCTAACATCTATTTACTTGTCATAACACTTTCTTCCGAGTTAAAGTTATATTTGTAATTAAATATCTCGGGGGTGCCAATCGATGAATGCTAGATTAGAAAATTTAATGCAATGGCTAAAAGAAAAAAACGTAGAAGCTGCGTTCTTAACTTCTACACCAAACGTCTTCTACATGACAAACTTCCACTGTGAACCACACGAAAGATTACTTGGTATGTTTGTATTCCAAGAAAAAGAACCTATTTTAATTTGCCCTAAAATGGAAGAAGGTCAAGCACGTAACGCTGGCTGGGCACATGAAATTATCGGATTTACTGATACTGACAGACCATGGGATATGATTGCAAAAGCAATTAAAGACCGCGGCATCAATGCAAATGCAGTTGCAATTGAAAAAGAACATTTAAACGTAGAGCGCTACGAAGAATTAACGAAATTATTCCCAAATGCAGCTTTCAAATCAGCTGAGGAGAAAGTTCGCGAACTTCGTTTAATTAAAGATGAAAAAGAACTTTCTATTTTACGCGAAGCAGCTAAAATGGCGGACTATGCTGTTGAAGTTGGTGTAAATGCAATTAAAGAAGATCGTAGTGAACTAGAAGTATTAGCAATTATTGAACACGAATTAAAAACAAAAGGCATACATAAAATGTCATTTGATACGATGGTATTAGCAGGTGCGAACTCAGCTCTTCCACACGGTATTCCTGGCGCAAACAAAATGAAACGCGGTGATTTCGTACTATTTGATTTAGGCGTAATCATTGACGGTTATTGCTCTGATATTACACGTACAGTGGCATTCGGCGAGATTTCTGAAGAACAAACTCGTATTTACAACACTGTACTTGCTGGACAACTACAAGCAGTTGAAGCATGTAAACCAGGTGTTACACTTGGCGCAATCGACAACGCTGCTCGTTCTGTTATCGCAGATGCAGGTTACGGAGACTTCTTCCCACACCGACTTGGTCATGGACTTGGAATTAGCGTACACGAATATCCAGATGTAAAAGCTGGTAACGAGTCTCCATTAAAAGAAGGTATGGTCTTCACAATCGAACCTGGTATTTACGTACCAAACGTAGGTGGCGTTCGTATTGAAGATGATATTTACATCACAAAAGACGGATCAGAAATTTTAACGAAATTCCCGAAAGAGTTACAATTTGTAAAATAATAGAAAAAGGCAGCGGGAGTGCTGCCTTTTTCTATTTCCCTACTATTTCAAATTTCTCTACAATCATTTTTGCTGGATAACTTTCAAGTATTTGAGAAAACCATACTTTTATTTTATCCCCTGTTTTTAACTGTTTATATGCGTCTTTGTCCTTAAAGCTCAAGACTATATGTGCTGGATGCTCTTTATTCATTTGTTGTTCTATATAATGTTGCAACTCTACTTTTGTTTCAACCGTTTTATCATCGGCAAAAAACATCGTGTCATTTCTTAATATGATATACCCTTCTTTAGGTACTTCTTTTACCGTTACTTGCTCTACTTGTTTTGTATCACACGCTGATAATACGACTAGAAATACACTTAAAAACATAACAATTTTCATATGCCTATTCATTTTTAACTCCTTACTCTAGGCTATTTCAAATTTAACACCATCTTCTCCTCATACTTATCATCCCATTTAATCACAACTTCTATAGGTTCATCTTTAGAGATAGGCGCGCAACTTACACAAGAAGACTTCATTTCAACCTTTGCTCCTCTATGAACTTCTGACGTTTGTGTCATTGTACTAAAGGCTCCATTAATAGCAATCTCTAAGTTTTTAAATTCTGTCTTTCCATCCCCGCCCTTATATTGAAACGTAAACATTCCATCTTCACTGTCATCCTTAATATGCCCTTTATATTGTCCAGTCCAACTTTTGCTCTCGCTAGAAAAAGTAAAATACCAAATCGAGCAGCTTCCTAAAAAGAAAATACTAATGAAAAAGAATAACGCTCTCTTCATCATGCCCCTCCATTCAAATGCACTTATTTATTGTCTATTTCTTCCTTCTATTATACTATTAAAATACAGAATTTTCTAAAATAGGGGGTTTATATGTTACAACAACAGTTAGAAGAAATTCGTAATAATAATTACATACTGGATAACACACTTAACATTGATTCTTTAAGTTCCAATATGCTTGAGCAAATTGGCGATACTGATAGCTATTTAAGGGACAAACTCATCTACTCTACTTTTTTTCATCTCATCAAGAAGGAATATCTTTCACACACACAATTACAGAAACTATTATTAGAAAGCATCGGTGAAAAATATTTATTGTATAAGATTCATTCAGATGATGAAGATGCGGTATTTACCCGAGCATTTACAACATTATTAATTGCCCTCATTATTGATGCTGATACAAATCATAATTTCTTATCACAGACTGATATTTCAAATGTAAAAGATCAACTAATTCTATATATGAACAACGAACATGATTTCCGTGGATATGTGCAAAAACACGGCTGGGCACATAGTATCGCTCATGCTTCTGATACATTTGAGGCGCTTGTGAATAGTCCTAAACTGGAAACTTTATATTACCAAGAAATATTACAAACTTTATTAAACAAAGTTTGTGTTCATTCCATCTATTACAAATATGAAGAAGATGAACGTATCGTTTATCCGATTGTCGCAATGCTACAAAATGGCTTAAAGGAAGAAGCACTCATATTAGCCCTTCGTGATTTAGTAGCTCAATTACCCGTTCAAAAACAAACATTACATATTGAATCATACGAGTTTCTATACGGAAATATAAAATCTTTCTTACGCAGCTTATTTTTCAGACTGCGCAAGCTTTCTATATGTGAAGAAACAGAATGCGAAATTGAAAAATTGCTACAAGAACTTCCAAAATATTATTAAAAAAAGAAGGCCACTCAAAAAGTGCCTTCTTCTATTTCACTAATATTTAATTGAAATTTCACGATCCAAACTGAGAAAAGGTGGACAAGAAGCGCAAACGCCATACATGCTCCGCTTAAAAAAGTTAGTATAGGATGCGAATACACGTGCCCCAATCCATAGGATACCGCCACGAAAAACATTGTTATGTAAATATAAATTGCTCCATGTATTTGCCTCATATAAACCTCCTTTTCCCATATTATAACATAAATTTTCTGATTATTCACATTAATTGCTTGTAATCAATATTTCTCAACTGTTACACCTCTTACAGCAGCCTTAATATATGGTGCTCCTTGTAAACTTTGTAAATCCTCTGTTTTGCCTGTTACGACTACACCGTATATTGGTAGGTCTTTTGGTTTGGTGTTTTTTATTTCTTTATAGTTTGTCCTAAAAGATTCTAATATCCCTTTTATTTTTACTTAAAGATATCCAAATACAGCTGTTCTACATTTTTATCATAATAAAAAGCACATCTATTTTGATGCGCCCTTCACATATATTTTATTAACATATAAATCACTTTTTTGAAACAAAAACTCTCACTCATCTCTCTCCATACTATCGTTATGACTTAGTTTCCATAATAATTGAACGAGGATAAAACCCCAGCTTTTCATAAAACGATACAGCTTCATTTCCGTACACTACTGTTAATTCAATTTCATCTATCTTCTTCGCTTTAAACCATTCCACTGCACTATTCATTAATTTCAAACCAAATCCGTTTCTTCGGTATCTTTCATCAACGAATAAAACTTCAATCTTTCCGTTTACACTTTTGCTATACGCTATACAACATCCTAATATATTATCTGTTTCCGCCTCAACTAATAATTCAATTCTATACTCTCCATACTTTGAATTTTGTTTATAAATTTCAATACGTTCCTCAAATGTCATTCTTGGATAGTCACCAGAAAAATGCCTTGATGTATTATTATGATATTCATGCAATTTATTTAAAGGTTCTCTTATTACTTCTATTTCATCGAGAGTGATATATTTATTACTAATTCTCATCCTACAGCATCTCCAATAATATATATTCCAACCAAAAAGATGACCATTTTACGGTTATAAAATACCAATCTATTATTTCATCGCGTCCTTCACAACATCTTGAATCATAACAACTTCTGTTTTCATATCAATAGACGGTGCTTCTTCATCGATACATTCATACCAAAATGCTAAGTGCTTTTTATCAATTTCATGATGCGAATTTTCGACAAAAATACCAGCTTCTCCTTGCACAGAATACCAATATAAGTACTCTTCTCCATCTCTTATTTCCCGGAAAATTGTCTCAACGTACATCTTTTCGTCGTTTAATGTCAAAAGTACTTCTTTCATATTGTCATTCAGAAGCTGCATCCATTCATCTACACGATGACTTTTATCTTGTTTCACTTTAAATCTCGTTAACTCCACATTCATTTTTATTCCCCCGTTTTCTTACGTACAAACAATCTATATTCTATTGGATGATAAAAACTTAATTTACTAGCTAATTTTTGCGAAGGAATATTGTCTACATAACAATCCCAGCACGGTATAATATCATTTTGTATGCAATGTTCAATAAACCTTGCTGCAACAGCTTGGGCTAATCCTTTCCCTTGATATGCTTTATGCGTCACAATATCAATTTCAGCAAATCCGTTCCCACTAAATATTGAAACACATTCCGCTACAATCATTCCTTCTAGTTCTATACAAAATCCAAAACCACCGTTTAAAAACGTTTCTTTTGATCCCCAATATTCTTTGTAGTACTCCTCTGTAAATTCACTGCTTCGTTCTATATCTCTTCTATCAATACGCTTCACTTCATATGTATTTTTGTTACAATCTCGTTTTCTCTCTTCAAAGGTTACGCTTTGAAATTTCATTCGCGGAATGTTTCGAAGTACATGACTAAAACGTTCTTCTATCATCATTTCCCACTCGTTACTCGAAGAGAACAATGTAAATCTCTTCTCTGTTTTTTCAATAGCCTTTTTTATAAAAGAAAATAAATCTTCGTTATAATTTTGATCATCAGTATCACCAAATAAATAATAAATACCGTTAGCTGTACGAATTAGTCCTGCTGTTAATTTCTCGTTTGCAAAAACCTCACCATCTATCACTTGATCACATACCGCATAAGCAAACGTCGTCGTTTTTGTATGACTTTCTAAAATCGGAAGGATTTTTCTATACTCGGCTACGGATAATTTTTTCATAATTGCTCCACTTTAATCGTATCCGCCTCTATATGTTCAAAACAAAGATTTACAGTTCTCTTTAATGCTCTCGTTCTATGAATCTTACATGCTGGAATTAAGATTGAATCATTTGGCTTTAAAACCGCTGTTTCTCCATCTTCAAAATCAATAAGTAATTCTCCCTCT
The DNA here is from genome assembly GCF_022663075.1 of Bacillus cereus group sp. BfR-BA-01441. Taxonomy (NCBI): domain Bacteria; kingdom Bacillati; phylum Bacillota; class Bacilli; order Caryophanales; family Bacillaceae; genus Bacillus; species Bacillus cereus group sp. BfR-BA-01441. The sequence goes on along the minus strand of NZ_JAKUEU010000005.1, from coordinate 60,978 downwards.
AACACAATAAATAATTCATCCGAATTAGAATGATAGTGCCAATCATATTCACCAGTAAATACAGCGATTCGTAAGCAATGACTGTTTATATTTGAAACGACGAAGTTTGTATGTTGATCTTTAATATCCTTTGTTAATTCTATTAAGTTCACAGTCTCCATCTTTCGTCCCATCCTTTCATTAGTCGTTCTTCTAAAAAACTAACTTAATCTCCACCACCTCCGCAATCTCCTCCACCATCACTTGAGCTACTACAGTCATTGCTACTGTAGTCACCGAATCCACTTGATGAGCTTGAAGCGTATGAAGATTTTTTGCTTCTTTTTCTATCTTTTTTACTTTCATGACTAGGCCATACTGTAGCAAAGAGTATAACGAATAAGGCTAATTCTATTACAACAAGTATAAATTCTAGAATGCTCTCAATAATATTGGGAGTTATCCCAAAACTGTAAAACACTCCAAATGAATACATACACAAAATTACATACAGAGCCATACAAATATACCGAAATGTTTTCTCTATCGTAATGACTACTTTTTGTGAAAAAGGTATGTTCTGTTCCTTTTTGTTCTTTATATACCTTTGTCTCTTTGCCTGTTTTTTCTTCCTCTTTTTGCTCCCCATCGAATCCCCTCTTTTTATTATATAATTCTAAATTATCATAATAAAAATCGATTTACACCAATAAATAACAATTATTCACATGTTATTTCTCCATATAAAAAAGACCCTCCTCACGAAAAGGAAGGTCTCAAATGTATTTCTATTATGATAAAGCAGGAGCTTTTTCAAGAAGCTCTTTTGCATCAGCGTATTGTAAGCCGTGAGCTTCCGCAACTGCTTCGAATGTTACATAACCATCTAATGTGTTAATACCTTTTAATAATGCAGTGTTGCCTAAGCAAGCTTCTTTGTAGCCCTTGTTAGCAATTTGTACTGCATATGGTACTGTTACGTTTGTTAATGCAAGAGTTGACGTACGTGGAACTGCACCTGGCATATTAGCAACTGCATAATGAACAACGCCATGTTTTTCGTAAGTTGGGTTGTCATGAGTTGTAATACGATCAGTTGTTTCGAAAATACCACCTTGGTCAATCGCGATATCTACAACGACAGAACCTGGTTCCATTGATTGAATCATTTCTTCAGTTACAAGTTTTGGCGCTTTTGCACCCGGAATTAATACTGCTCCAATAACAAGGTCAGATTCTTTAACAGCTTCTGCAATATTGTATGGATTAGACATTAATGTTTTTACTTGGTTACCGAAAATATCATCTAATTGACGAAGACGTTCTGCACTTAAGTCAATGATTGTTACATCTGCACCTAAACCTACTGCAATCTTAGCTGCGTTTGTACCAGCTTGACCACCGCCAATGATTGTTACTTTGCCGCGTTTTACCCCTGGAACGCCTGCAAGTAAAATACCTTTACCGCCTTTGTTTTTCTCAAGGAATTGTGCACCGATTTGTGCAGACATACGACCAGCCACTTCACTCATAGGTGCAAGTAATGGTAAAGAACGATTGTCTAATTGTACTGTTTCGTATGCGATTGATGCAACTTTGTTATCGATTAATGCTTTCGTTAATTCTGGTTCTGGAGCTAAGTGTAAGTATGTGAATAAGATTAAGCCTTCACGGAAATAGCCGTATTCACTTGCTACTGGCTCTTTTACCTTCATAACCATATCTTGATTCCATGCTTCTTCAGCAGTTTCTACAAGTTTCGCACCAGCTTGTACGTATTCTTCATCTGTAAAGCCAGATCCTAAACCTGCTCCTTTTTGAACAAAAACTTCGTGACCATTTTGTACTAAATGTACTGCTCCCGCTGGCGTCATTGCCACACGGTTTTCATTGTTTTTAATTTCTGTTGGAATACCGATACGCATGATTAGTTCCCCCTTGAGTTATGAAATGACCCCTGAATCATTTTTTAAAGCGCTTTCTACGCTCTTATATTTTAACATAATATCTCAATATTTGACAAAAAAATAACACGAGTTTTCCGATAGATTTAATTTTATATTAAAGGACAGTATTATCCGCACCTCTCAGCACAATAGATAAACTGTCCAATTATTCGAAACTTCATCTTATTTTATTCTATCGATGTCTATGAATAACATCCACTGCACCAGTCACTTCAATAATTGTACCGGTAATCATATCGGAATCGTCCTCACATAAAAACGAAATGGTTCTTGCAATATCTTCACCTGTTCCAGATCTACCAATCGGTGTGTTATGCTCTTTCAGCTGACGTGCTTCTTGAATAGTTGCCTCTTTCATATCGCCAATAATATCACCAGGACATACCATGTTCGCAGTGATACCATACTCCGCTTCTTCATAAGCAACTGTTTTCGTTAATGAAACAAGTCCTACTTTCGCTGCGGCAAAAGCTGAACGATAAATCCATCCCGGTGCACTATCCGCCCCTTGAAATCCGTAATTAATAATACGGCCAAAGTTCTGTTTTCTCATGACCGGAACGACAAGTTTTAATAAATGAAATACCGCTGTTAAATTTCCCTGAATCATTTCATTCCATTCATCTTCTTCATAATCAACTAACTTTTTTCGTTCAAATACATATGGACCAGCATTATTAATTAAAAAGTCAATTTTGCCAAAACGGCTCATCGCTTCTTCTACTATTTTATGTAAATCTTCCTTTTTCGTGACATCCGCTTGCACGAATTGTAGACGCTCTTCCACATCTTTATATGTTTCTTTCATCGTTTCCATAGCCGTGATATCGCTATGGTACGTTACTGTTACTGAATAGCCTTTAGCCAATAACTTTTCTGTTACTTGCTTTCCTAAACCTTTCGTACCGGCTGTAATGAGCGCATGTCTCACAAAACTGCCCCCTTTTAAATTGCTATACTTCATATGTAACAAGTTCTCGCTCCAATTACAACTAAAATGAATCGAAACAGAGTTTTCAAAATTCTGTAACGTTTCTGGCAAGCACGTTACCAAAATTTGTTTTATAATTAAGTTGTAAACAGTTATAAAACAGATTGGGAGGAATTTACTATGAATAATACATATACAAATATTTTAATCGCGGTGGATGGTTCTAAAGAAGCAGAAAAAGCCTTTAAAAAAGCAATTCAAGTCGCAAAGCGCAACAATGCAACATTAACAATTGCTCATATCGTTGATGTAAAAGCATACTCAGCAGTAGAAGCTTATAGCCGTGCAATTGCGGAACGTGCAAATCTATTTGCAGAAGACCTATTAGAAGACTACAAAAAAACTGCGCTTGAAGCTGGTCTTGAAAAAATTGAAACTGTATTAGAATTCGGTAATCCTAAATCAAAAATTTCAAAAGAAATCGCTCCAAACCATAAAGTAGATTTAATTATGTGTGGTGCGACTGGTTTAAATGCTGTTGAGCGTTTCCTAATTGGTAGCGTCTCTGAACATATTATTCGCTATGCGAAATGCGATGTCCTTGTTGTTCGTGGTGATGAAGAGCAAGGTGAGCTTTAATTTATAGATAAAACACCAAGTCCACATAGGCTTGGTGTTTTTCATTTTATAAACTTCACTATAAACAAAAGACATGCTACGACAACAACGGTAATTGCCAACACATAAGGCGGAAGAAACTTCAAAGACCATAATGCCATCATAATCGTCGCAACCGTTAAGTACGTTCGCCTTGCACCTCCTGTCATTTTTTTACGAAATAAGAAAACATACAAATAACCAATTGGCGGCGTAATAAAGCAAAGAACGTATATGATTTTTGATTTTAAATACCACTTTTGTTCTCCAAGTTTCTTTATATCCCCTTCTATTCTCTTATGCTCTTGTTCTTTCGCTTCTTCTACAAGCGGATTTTCCTCTTCTCCTCGCTTTTCTTTCATATAAGGAAGAAAGTGCATAAAAAAATAGTATGCGAATACGAATGCTCCAAATCCAATATTTACTCTTTCTAATGGAATATGTTCACTAAAAAAAGCAGCAGTAAGCACTAAAGACAAACAGTATGTCATCATCCAAAAGGAACGTTTTCTCTTTTTCCGTTCCATTTCTTTTTTGCCTTGTATATCTTTTCTTTTCGAAAGCCATATAGAAATAAAGCAATCTACTACAAATAGAGCAAAAATAAATATCGCAACGTGTACTGTTTCTAAATCCTCAAATGAAAAGATATTTGGGAATGCAACATGTAATACAATGAATGTGTACAAAATTAGCCCTATAAAATAAATACGTCTCATTTTCCATCCCTTTCTTATTTCCTAACATTACGTTAACATACATTTTTTAGAAATAGACGGACAAAATATATATGTGTAAAGAAGGAGGATGCTATATGGATGATTCTGAACGTATTATTTTAGATGTGAACGGCAAAGAAATTGAAATGCTAGATACGATTCGCACTCATTTTAAAGAGAAGCACGGCGTTGAACTAAGTAATGGTGCATTACTTCGTGATTTGATGGATATTGAGTATATTCGAATTACGGAAGATCGACATAAGTATGATTAAAAGAAAACGACTGCAGGCGAATGCCATCAGTCGTTTTCTTTCTTTATTTAAGCTCTTGATGTTTCCCGCCCATACCACCAGACTCATTGCTATCTTGGTGTACAGTTAGTTTATTTGTTTTCGCATCTTTTAAAACTCTATATGTATATGATTCATTTGTTTCATCTTTAAACTGTACATTCATACCATACGAATCCATTTTGCTATAAAAGGCCGGTTTTATATATAAAATATCACTTTCTTTATATCCTTTATCTTGTAAATGCCACATCGTTGCGATAACCGCTTCTTCTCGCTTTTCTTTTTCACCAACATACATATATTTGTCCAAAAGAAACACTTTAGCATTTGCAATTAAACTAATTAACAGTACAATGATAAACACTATTTTTTTCATAGACTTCCCCTAAATTGTTATTTTTTACTACATTGTAACTTAAATGCTAGTAAAAAATAAAGTACGCCAGACTTTACTAGACTGGCGTACTTCCCAACTCAATTCTTAATAACTTCTTTCGTTAACCCCTTCGCCTTCTCCAAAGCGTTTTTGATTTGTTCAAACCCAGTCCCGCCAGCACTGTTACGACGCTTTACAGCTGCATATGGTGACAGCACTTCATACAAATCTTCTTCAAATAAGGAGCTCATTTCTTTATATGTTTCAAGAGAGACATCTAATAAATAAATTCCTTTTTGTGTGCAATATAGCACTAACTTTCCAACAATTTCATGAGCTTGACGGAATGGTAGTCCTTTGTTCGCTAAATAGTCAGCAATTTCTGTTGCGTTGGAGAAATCTTGCGTCACAGCTTGCCCCATTTTTTCTTTGTTTACAGTCATCGTTTCAAGCATGCCCGCTATAATATGAAGGCATCCTTCTACTGTTTTAACTGTATCAAACATTCCTTCTTTATCTTCTTGTAAGTCTTTATTGTAAGCGAGCGGTAATCCTTTCATTACTGTGAGTAAACTGAATAAATTACCGTATACTCTGCCTGTTTTACCACGGATTAGTTCCGCCATATCCGGGTTTTTCTTTTGCGGCATAATGCTGCTTCCCGTTGCATATTGATCGCTCATTTCAATAAATTGAAACTCTTGGCTACTCCATAAAATAAGTTCTTCGCAAAAGCGTGATAAGTGCATCATAAGCATAGAGGAGTTACTTAGGAACTCCAGTATGAAATCACGATCGCTTACTGCATCTAAACTATTTTCATAGATTCCATTAAATCCAAGAAGCTCCGCACTATACTCTCGGTCAATGGGGAATGTCGTTCCAGCTAACGCTCCTGCTCCTAATGGCGAAATGTTAATACGTTTTAACGAATCTTCATAACGATTCACATCACGCTCTAACATCCAAAAGTAAGCGAGAATATGATGAGCAAATGAAATCGGCTGAGCACGTTGCAAATGCGTATAGCCAGGCATAATGGTTTCAATATTATTTTCTGCTTGATGAACAAGAACAGTTTGCAATTGCTTTGTAGCTTTTATAATATGTTCTACCTTTTCTTTTAAATACAAATGCATATCTGTCGCTACTTGATCATTACGACTTCGGCCAGTGTGAAGTTTTCCTCCTACTTCGCCAATTTGTTCAATTAACATTTTTTCGATGTTTAAATGAATATCTTCTGCTTCTACTGAAAATTGTAGCTTATTCTCTTTTGCTTCTTTCAATAAATATTGAAGACCTATCTTTATTTTCTCTGCTTCTTCTTGCGTAACGATGCCTTGCTTTGCTAGCATCGTGACGTGCGCAATACTTCCTTTTATATCTTGATTTACTAATTGTTGATCGAAGGAGATGGATGCTCCGAACTCTTCAACCCATGCTTCCGCTTCTTCTGTAAAACGTCCGCCCCAAAGTTTGTTCACGCTTCCACCTTCTTTTGATTCACTTGGCTGTATACTTTCGTCGGTAAACCGAATAATGAAATGAATCCAACTGCTGCATCATGATTAAATTCATCTTGAGCAGTATATGTTGCTAATTTTTCATCGTATAAAGAGTATTCAGATTTACGTCCTTCTACAATCGCATGACCTTTAAATAATTTCACACGCACTGTACCTGTTACATTCTTTTGCGTTTCTTGTAAAAATGCATGAAGCGCTTGTTTTAAAGGCGAGAACCATAAACCATTATAAATAAGTTCTGTTATTTTCTGTTCAATCACTGGTTTAAAATGTGCTACTTCTTTTACGTGTGTTAAATCTTCCAACTCTTTATGCGCAGTGATTAACGTCATTGCTGCTGGGCATTCGTATACTTCACGAGATTTAATACCGACAAGACGATTTTCTACGTGATCAATACGTCCAACGCCGTGTTTTCCAGCAAGCGCATTTAACGTTTTAATTAATTCTGCAAGTGAATATGCAGTGCCATTTAAAGTAGTCGGTACGCCTGCTTCAAATCCGATTTCTACAAACTCTGGTTTATTCGGTGTATCTTCTAATGCCAATGTCATCTCATATGCATCTTCTGGCGGCGCTGCCCATGGATCTTCTAAAATTCCACATTCGTTGCTGCGTCCCCATAAGTTTTGATCGATTGAAAACGGGCTATCTAAATTAATCGGAATTGGTACATCGTTTTCTTTTGCATAGGCAATTTCTTCTTCACGTGACCACTTCCATTCACGTACAGGTGCAATCACTTCTAAGTAAGGATTTAATGCTTGAATAGAAACTTCAAAACGAACTTGATCATTTCCTTTCCCTGTACATCCGTGTGCAACTGCAGTTGCGCCTTCTTGTTCTGCGATTTCTACTAATTTCTTCGCAATAAGCGGACGAGATAATGCAGAGACAAGAGGGTATTTCCCTTCGTATAATGTGTGTGCTTGCATCGCCATCAATGCATATTCATTCGCGAATTCTTCTTGAACATCAATCATATATGATTTAATTGCACCTACTGAAAGTGCCTTTTCTTTTACAAATGCTAAGTCTTTACCTTCCCCTAAGTCTAAACAAAGCGCGATAATATCATAATTCTTCTCTTGTAACCATTTAATTGCAACGGAAGTATCAAGACCTCCGGAATATGCTAATACAACTTTTTTCTTCTCCATTTTGCATCCCCCTAAGAATAAATATTCATTTTCTTTTATAATAATTCACACTTTACCACCTTTCACAAAATGTATCAAGAGTCATTTTCAAATTTTTTCAAACAATTTCGTCGAACTTCTTTCTGTTTTTCTGTACAATATAAGCAGGACAACGGGGGTGAACTTATGGAAAAGTATTTCTTATACGATGATCATCTAGGAATTGAAATTCCTCATTTACAAGAAGATTGGGAAGATATCCCCGAAAAAATGCAGCATGCTATTTTACTAAGGTGGGAACAAGTTCGCGGAAAGATTCCTGATCGAATAAAAGAACTCGAGCACTCTATTAATGCAAAACAGCATCATTTAAATAACGAAGAAGACTTCGAAATTTCTTGCAAATTGAATTCAGAAATTGCCGATCTCGCTTCCATCATTAATGACCTTTGGCTTTGGTATCGACTCACTCAAAATGTATCTGAGGGGAAAGCACACCAATGAAAAAAGCATGCCCCTCAATTACTTTGGGTCATGCGTTTTTGTCGTAACATGATTTACAATATATTTCTTGTGCTGTTTTCGCCAAACATACATCGAATGGACCAACTAATATACTTCTTTCTTCCGGCAACTTTACAAAAGCAACAAGCTCTTCTTCATATTGAATTTTTTTCTGACATGAAATGCATATTAATTCTTTTCTTTTGAACATGTCTTTTAGCATACCTTCACTCTCCCCTTCATCTATCTATATTAATATAATCTCATAACAGTTAAGACTTGTAAAAAAATGACACATTCCGAATCGAATGATTCATATACTATGTACAAAGGGGGGTCTAAAGCTTATGCGTGCTTTCGTTATTATTGCTTTAACTTTTTTAAGTGTGATTAGTTGGGATGCGTTTTTTAAAGATAAAAGTGATGAAAAGAATACAACTGAATAAAACCCTTTTTTTCTTACTTATTGGACAAACCGTTACAAACTGTCCAATCCTCCGAAATAACTTAGGCTTTTCTACAAAAATATTTAAACATAACATTTTTTGTAGATTCCCTCCGTTTATTGTCGGTTTCCATCCGCATACATTTTTTAAAAGTATGATATAATAGTATAAATCTTGAAGGAAGGGATTTTGATATCATGATCGCTCGAAGGAGCATGTGGCATCGTATTGACGAATCATACACGTAGCGTATTTTTTAGCTCAGATACTTTAGTCTAGCGAAAAAAATACGAGAGTGGGGAAATTATGATTGCCCGAAGGATAATTTGGCAAAAAAAAGACTCTTCTTACACATAGCGTTTTGTTTAGGACTTAATTGTTACTAACTAAACAAAACAAAGAAGAGCAGGATTGCTAAATGACGAATCCTACTCCACGTTTTGTTTAGTCGTTTTAAGACTTAAACTAAAACGAAGGTAGGGAGAATTGATGGACGAGAGGATTATTCGTTATTTCTTCAGCGACATATAGCGTAGTTAGTTTTTTCGTAAACTAACTGAAAGCTACATGTGAGCTCGTAGTTAGTTTACAACACAAAAAGGACTACTAACTACGGAAAGAAGGAATAACGATGAGGAACATCCAAAGTCGGCAAATTATTAAAGAAATTTTTATGGTTTTAATCGGTTCATTTATTTTAGCAGCAGCGCTATATCACATTCACTTCCAAAACCACTTAACAGAAGGTGGCTTTGTAGGAATTGCACTATTCATTCAAAACTTTTATGATATTTCACCATCTATTTCAACTGTATTAATGGATATCCCAATTATTTTACTGTGCGCTTCATTTTTAGGTAGAAAAATGGTTGGTTATTCATTCCTAGGTTCAATTTCATTCGGAGTATTTTATTCCTTTATGGAAAATTATTCTCCATTTACGGTAGATTTATCAAATAACTTATTTATAGCTGCAGTAGTTGGCGGTGCGTTAGCTGGTATTGGACTCGGTTTTATATTACGATTTGGCGGTGCAACCGGTGGAGACGATATTTTAACAATTGTATTAAGTAAACGAACTCGTTTTACAATTGGGCAAATTTTCTTCGTCTTTGACGCGATTGTTCTTGCGCTTTCATTATATTATTTAAATTGGACAGAAATTGCTTTTACTATTCTTTCGATTGCCGTACAGGCAAAAACATTGGATTTAATTTATTATCCAAAAACAGAAAAAACAGCAGAAAAGCAGCCAGTATCTGTTCCAATGTCCAAAAAACATGCAACGAATTAAAAAAGCGAAAGGCTTCGGCCTCTCGCTTTTTTTATGCTCTTTTTTCTTTCTCGACTATATGGCGCACTTGATAAAATCTATTTGCAAATTCAGTAACGTTTCTTGTTAAACGATAATTCACTGTAGATCCAATTGCCATTCCAATTACCGGTATACCTTGGAATAATTTACGACGAAGAGCATAAATCGAAAATGTCTTCAAAATTTGTTTTAACACAACCTCAGTAGAAGCTGTTTGTAGCACTGCTTCGTCTCCTTCGTAAAAGAACGAATCTTCTTGCTCCAGCTCTTGCAATAAATTGTACCATGCATATTGCTGAAGTCTTCCTGGTAGTAATGACGCATGAAACACCTTTAACGCAAGCATCATTTCATACGGCTTGTTCACATCATGTCCAAATGATGTTGCAATAAGTTGGACTGCCTTCACATTTAACGCGATCATAACCGGAAAATCCGCCGTTAATAATAATAAACCTCCAGCACCTGTTGCCCCACCTTGTACAAATGAATATAGACGATGACGTGCTGTTTGCTGCTCTGCTATGTATGTTAATTGATCAATAGATAATGCTTTCAAATCTTCAAGCTGTTCAATCGATTCATCAAATAACCTTGATGTTCCTAAAATCCGATTACGTGCATCTAACTGTGCTTGTGAACTTTGAATAAATGCATGCAAATGAAAGAGCCATCCATCTGCTTTCGTGAAGAATTCTTTTCGCTTTTTCTCAGGTAATTTCGCAACTGTAGCATGTAACCATTTATCAAACACTTTTTGAAAATCGGTCGCTTCTTGCTCAACTAATTGCGCTTCCCATTCTTTTATATTGTCTAAAATGGCTTGTTCTCGCTTCGATCGCATCGTAACAACCACCTCGTTCGATTTTTTTCTATTGTAACATATTTCTGCTTATTCTTTGCAAATATGCTTGTCTATCTTTATTCACATACCATTTTTGAATGGCATAAAATATTAACAAAAAGGATGAGATAAATCACATGAATCTATCCGATATAAAAAAAGAATATAATGCGGTATTCAGCTTAGGACAAAACTGCTGGCCCGCTTGGGCATTATATCAATTAGAATTATCACCATTTTTTGGCGTTATTGATTTTATGCTAAGTCCCTCATTAGAAAAAGTGAATGTATTATTACAAAATCGATTTGACCGCTTTTTAAATTTCGAAAATTTATCCTTCATCTCATTTTGGGATGATGATGCAAAATTAAGATTAAGGGACAACCTTTATGAAATTGACTCCTGTCATGACTTTAAAACAGATGTAAATACACCAACTTCTTGGCCTTCTTATACAGAAATTAAGTTAAACTATGAACATCGTATTAATCGTTTTCTAGCTACAATTGAAACGGCAGAATCCATATTATTTATTCGAACTGGAGGAACATATGAAGAAGCATGTTCCCTAGAACAAATTTTATCTCAAATCGTTACACATACATTCTCTGTCCTGTTACTAATTCCTGCCGATATACCAACTATCACCCAAGAAGATTGGGGATTACAACGTATTTGCGTTATGAAATGTCCTATTATGGATGTATACCAATACAATGAAGCATTTTGGAAAGACTTATTTGATGGAATTACAATTAGACCGCACACTTAAATACACGATACTTTTATCACACCATACATTATAATCGTCCTTATACAAAACAAATAAGGAGTGATTCTATATGTATCCACGTGCAAAAGCTTTCGGTCTTGCTATACATCAAGATCGCCTTCTCGTACAAGAATATTATACAGAAGGCGAAATATATTATCGTCCTCTTGGCGGTTCAATTGAACTTGGTGAAAAATCAGCACATACTGTTATTCGGGAGTTTAAAGAAGAGCTTCATACGGAGATAGAAATCACCAATTATTTAGGGTGTTTAGAAAATGTCTTTCATCTCGATGGAGACATTGGTCATGAAATCATTCAACTATATTCTTTGCGTTTATTAGACACGTCACTATATGAAATGAAAATATTAAATATACAAGATGAAGAAACAGTAGCGTATGCGAAATGGATTCCTATTACGGCATTCATTCAGAAAGAAAAAATATTATATCCAGATGGAGTTTTAAAATACATCCAAAAGAAAAAAGACGAAATCCTATAGGATCTCGTCTTTCTTTTCATATATTAACCAATATCTCCAAGACGTAGTACGTCACGAGCAATCATAACTTCTTCGTCAGTTGGAATTACGATAATTTTTACTGGAGAGTGTGGGAAGCTGATGAATGCTTCTTCACCGAATACGTTATTACGTTTTGCATCGAAGTATACGCCCATGTACTCAAGGCCTTCTAATACACGCTCACGAATAATCGCACTGTTTTCACCTACACCAGCTGTGAAGATGATTGCGTCTACACCTTTCATACGAGCAGTGTAAGAACCGATGTATTTGTGGATACGGCTTACGAATACATCAAGTGCTACTTTCGCACGGTGGTCGCCTTCTTCTTCTTTCGCAATGATGTCACGTAGGTCACTAGAGTAACCAGTAAGACCTAACATACCACTCTTCTTGTTTAATACGTTAACTACTTCTTCTACTGTTTGGCCTGTTTTTTCCATGATGTATGGAATTAACGCAGGGTCAAGGTTACCAGAACGTGTACCCATTGTTACACCAGCAAGTGGTGTGAAGCCCATAGAAGTATCGATAGATTTACCGCCTTCTACTGCTGCGATACTTGCACCGTTACCTAAGTGACAAGAAAGTAAGCTTAAGCTTTCAATTGGACGACCTAATAATTCAGCCGCACGCTCAGTTACATATTTATGAGAAGTTCCGTGGAAACCGTATTTACGGATGCCGAATTTTTCATAGTACTCATATGGTAAGCTGTATAGGAATGCAGATTCCGGCATTGTTTGGTGGAATGCTGTATCGAATACTGCTACTGCTGGTACGTTTGGTAATACTTCTTGGAATGCTTTAATACCAACAACGTTTGCTGGGTTATGAAGTGGTGCTAAATCGCTTAATTCTTCGATATCAGCTAATACTTCATCAGTAATTAAAACAGAGTCAGCAAATTTTTCGCCGCCGTGAACAACACGGTGACCGATACCGCCAATCTCATCTAGAGATTTAACGATTCCGTTTTCAGTTAACTTTTTAAGAAGCATATTAACTGCTACTGCGTGATCTGGAATGTTTGTAATTTCTTTTTGTTTTTCGCCATCTACAGTAATAGTGAAGATACTATCTTCTAAACCGATACGTTCTACTAAACCTTTTGTTAATACTGTTTCACTTGGCATTTCAAATAATTGGAATTTTAAGGAAGAGCTTCCTGCGTTAATCGCGATGATTTTTGACATCTAGTCTTTCGCCCCTTTTTCTCTTGGTAGTTGTGTGGATGTTTCCACAAACCGCTCGATTTTATCTGATCAAATTCACCAAATATGAAAACGTTTCATCATTAGCAAATTTTATACTCACGATTTTAATTTAAACATCGTCCGACATATATTTCAAGTGAAAAAATTGTAACACCAAGAAAAAATATATATTACAGATTTCAAAAAAATTCAGTTAAATCTTGTATATATTTAAAAATATGACATATTATATAAAACTGTACTACATGAATCACTAATGCTGTTACATATACCCAGCTTTATTTATGTGTTGCAAACCAAGTATTTAATTGATCCATAATGTCTTCCATCGCCTTCATGTTAGAGAATTTAGGCAACTCCACTAATAATGCCTGTTTTGGCATTGTTACATTAGCGCCTTTCTTTTGGAGAACAAATATACTTTTTGCATTTTTCTCGTTTTTAAACATGGAAACAGGAAGCTGTAATAACCCTTGAATAAAGCATGTTTCTTTAATAAATGCATGTAATTTTGGTGCCTGGTCACTTTCAAAAATGAAGTTTGGTACTAAGAAGAATAAGTAACCGCCCTCTTTCGTATGTTTCACACTTTGTTCAATAAATAAGTGATGGGCATACGACATTCCTTCATCTGCTTTTAATTTATATTCACTTGCACCGATTTCGTTTGGATAATAACCAACCGGTAAGTCTGAAACGACTGCATCAACTGGATCGATATAAAGTGGTGCTAGTCCATCTTGATGGAAGAATTCGATTGCATGCTTTTGTAAATTTGCATTTACTAAAGCAAGTTTAATTAGCACTTCATCCACTTCTACACCAAATCCACTCATTGTTAGTCCTTCTTTGGCGCTATTAAACACTGTAGTCATTAAATTACCTGTTCCAATTGCAGGATCTAAAACTGTGATCTCGTTTTGACCTTGCATAAATTTATGGAATAAGTAACTCATGAACATTCCAACTGCATCAGGCGTCATTTCATGATTCGCTTGTACGCCTTCTTTCATTCCTTTTAAGATGGCTAACTGAAATGCTTTACGAATTTCTTCACCTTTATATGTTTCTTCATTAAACGTACTATATTCACGATTCAGCCTTTCAATTGCTGATTCGGATAATTCCTCTTGTAAAATCGCTCCCTCAAACAAGTTATCACCTGTTTCTACAAGCGCCTCTAAATATGTTACATCTAATTCTTTACGTAAAACTACCGCAGAAGAATCAAAAATAGAAAATAATGTTTCTACTGTCTGACTCACGTACATTCCTCCTTCTCTCTTTTACACATAACTTATATCATACCACAAAGTGATTTTTTCCAAAAAGAAAAAGCGACCTCCTGTAAAGAGCTCCCCTTTAGTTATATATGATATAACGTTTTTTCTCATATATCGATGCTGTTACAGAGCAATATATGAGAAAAAACGACCTCTTTATAAGAGGTCATTCTCTTCACATTACTTCGCAGATTTAGCTGCTTCTAATGCTTCTTCATAGTTTGGATGGCTTGTACCTTCGCTTACGTATTCTGCGTAAACTACTTTGTCATTGCTATCTACTACGAATACTGCACGAGCAAGTAAACGAAGCTCTTTCATTACTAAGCCATAAGCTTCACCGAATGAAAGGTCGCGGTGGTCAGAAAGTGTAACAACATTTTCTAAACCGTTTGCTGCACACCAGCGTTTTTGAGCGAATGGTAAATCAGCGCTAATTGTTAATACTTTCGCGTTTTCAATACCTGCTGCATCTTGGTTAAAACGACGTGTTTGTGCATCACACACACCTGTGTCGATTGAAGGTACAACACTAATTAATTTCACTTCGCCTTTGTATGTTTCTAAACTTACTGGAGATAAGTCGTTTGCTAATACTTGGAAGTTTGGCGCTTGATCGCCAACTTTAACTTCTGTTCCAACTAAAGTCATTGGATTACCTTTAAAAGTTACGTTTGCCACTTGAAAATCCTCCCTTATTTAAACAAAATATGTACAATGTAAATGATAGTTTGTCCCTATCGATAATGCAAATAAAATCGCTTTATTTACAAAAAAATTAAAGAAGCTAACCTATTGATTAGCTTCTTTATTCGTTAAATTTGAAATTCAGGATCATCTTCTTTTCGTTTATCCATCATTTCTTTCACTTTATCAACAGCTTGTGGCGCTAATTCAATTATTTTATCGATGACGTGTGTTTGTTTATCTAAGTGCAATACTTTCACACCATCTCCATTTATAACAAGAAAGGCAACAGGATTAATAGAAACTCCTCCACCACTTCCCCCGCCAAATGGATGACGACCTGAATGTTCTACTTTACCAAATTCACTTCCACCAGCAGCAAATCCGAAACTTACTTTCGAAACTGTAAGAATTACGCTTCCATCTGCCGCTTTAATTGGGTCACCAACAATTGTATTTACATCAGTCATTTGTTTTAAATGCTGCATTGCTGTTGTCATTAAACCTTGAATTGGATGGTCCATTCTATATCCCCCCTATGCTTGAACAGATTTTTCTGTCATACCAGATCTTTGTCTTCTCATAAATACGAGTAATTTGACGCCAGTTTTTATAGCGCGGAATATACGAAAAGATGCTGTTAACTCGCATCTTGATGCAAATCCTTTCCCTTGAAAAACTGGGGTAATTTCAAATTCTGGTACGTCGACAATATGCATATATTGTCCGACAACTCCAGCAGCCATACCTTTTGTCCCCCATGCATATCCAGTGACAATTCCAGTACTAGCTGCATCGCCTGCTCCAATTTGTGTATGCCATTTCCAACCATTGATTTTCACTCGTTTGAGAAAATCTTTAACAATAGTATGAACTTCTTGAAGCTTTTTTATCAGTTCACCAATGCTGTCAAGTTGCGCCATAATTTTATTATCGAGTCCGCCGTCCTCTTCAGCTTTTTCGATTTTCTGTCCTGTCTTTTTCTGCTGTTTTTCAATTCTTTCCAACACATCAAATGTATATCGAATCATCCATATTTTCACTTGAAGCAAACATTGCTTTTCCATTTCTGAATATAAAAATGTCACCTTAAGCTTTATTTTCGACAATAGTATAAACAAAATAAAAAGAAGAAGAATTATTATTCCAATTACGAGCCACTTCATACGTATCATCCTTTCACTCCGTACCCATTATCGACAAGTTTATTCATCGTTAAACAGAGTTCTATAAGATTGAATATAAAAATTTTTCTAAAAATAAAAAGGTATTTTGACAATTTATATCGAAATATATTATTTGAACATATCATCAGGGAACGGACTCTAATGATATGTAGCACGAAAAACAGAAAATTTAACTGCAGTGGAGGGATACATAATGGCAGATCGTCGCAATTTATTTTTCTTTTATGGTGATGACAAAGCAACGCTCGTTAAAAAAATGAAACCAATCTATCGTATTTTAGAAGAGAATGGATTTACCATATTAGATCATCCAAAAAATGCAAACGCTATCGTCAGTGTTGGAGATGATGCAACCTTCTTACAAGCCGTTCGTAAAACTGGTTTTAGGGAAGATTGCTTATATGCAGGGATTTCTACGAAAGATGAAATTTCGTTCTACTGCGATTTCCATATTGATCACGTTGATACAGCCCTTCAAGAAATTACAAAAAATGAAATTGAAGTGCGAAAATATCCAACAATTCAGGTAGATGTAGATCACAGTACATCTTTCCATTGTTTAAATGAGTTCTCATTACGTTCTAGCATTATTAAAACATTCGTTGTAGATGTTCATGTTGATGATTTATATTTCGAAACATTTAGAGGGGACGGTTTAGTAGTTTCTACCCCAACAGGAAGTACTGCTTACAATAAATCATTGCATGGTGCAGTTGTTGACCCGCTTATCCCATGTTTCCAAGTAAGCGAACTAGCATCTTTAAACAACAACACTTACCGTACGCTCGGTTCACCTTTCATTTTAAATCACGAACGTACATTAACTTTAAAACTAAGACCAGACGGTAACGATTATCCTGTTATCGGCATGGATAACGAAGCGCTTAGCATTAAACAAGTGGAAAAAGCTGTTGTACGCTTAAGCGATAAACAAATTAAAACAGTTAAATTAAAAAACAATTCTTTCTGGGAAAAAGTACAGAGAACGTTTTTATAAGATTAAAATAACCGCAGAATTATGGAATTCCATAATTCTGCGGTTATTTATTTACCCCGATTGACGCGAACAATACTCTCT
This sequence comes from Bacillus cereus group sp. BfR-BA-01441, assembly GCF_022663075.1. Lineage (NCBI taxonomy): Bacteria > Bacillati > Bacillota > Bacilli > Caryophanales > Bacillaceae > Bacillus > Bacillus cereus group sp. BfR-BA-01441. The sequence goes on along the minus strand of NZ_JAKUEU010000005.1, from coordinate 43,525 downwards.
TACTATCCGGCCGTTATTCTTGTCAGTTTTTGTCGGTAATTCGATATATTCCGAAAACCGCTCATATATTTTTACGCATCTTTTCTATAGACAACTTGGCCATCTATTACGGTCATTTCTGCTTGTACTTCTTTTATTTCTTCTGCCTCAATTTCAAAAATATTGCGGTCTAATATTGTAAAGTCTGCTTCATATCCTTTTGTAATTTGCCCTCGCTTCGCTTCTTTTCCAATTGCATAGGCACTTCCTGTTGTAAATAAAGAAACAGCCTCATATACCATTAATCTCTCCTCAGGCATATAGCATACACCGTCAATAAAACTTCTACGTGTAACAGCGCTATATATGCCTAGAAACGGATTTACTTGTTCAATGGGAGCATCTGAGCCACCGTTGCAGTGTAATCCTGCTTCCAGTAACGTCTTCCAAGCGTACGCATAACGAAGACGGTGCTCGCCTAGTTTTTCAATGACTGACGGAAAATCTGATGAAAGAAAGACTGGCTGTATATCGATAATGGCTTGCAAGTTTTTCATTCTTTCTATCAACTCTTCACGAGCAAGCTGACAATGAATAATGCGGTCACGTAACCCTTCTGCTGGTGGATATAATTCGAGTGCATCAATGACATATTCAAGCGATAAGTCACCGATAGTATGAATCGCAACTGGCATATGTAAATCTCGTGCTTTCTTTACTAATTCCGCAAGTTCTTCACGTGAGAAAATCGCAACTCCATTTGTTTCCTTCGCATCTTCATACGGTTCACTTAATAATGCTGTTCTTCCGCCAAAAGAACCGTCAGAGAAAATTTTCATTGCTCCAAATTCAATATAATGTTCATTTTCATATTCTTTTCGTTCATGTGCTACTTCATGGTGAACGAGCAAATGGGCTTTAAATGGCATTTCTTTTATAACGTGAGAAAACGCATTATATGTTTTTCTAAAACCACCATAATAATTTAAATCTTCCGTATGCCCGCCAACAAGTCCGTATTTCCAGCAATCTTTAATCGCTGTTTGCAGAGCTCTTTGTAAATAAGCTTCATCAATTTCTGGCTGAACATGTTTAATTAATTCTTGCCCTTGTTCATATAAAAGCCCTGTTAACTTATTTGATGAATCCCTACCAATTTTCCCGCCTTTTGGATCTTCTGTCGCTGCTGTTATATTCGCTTCTTGCAGTATGTATGCATTCACCCATGTAACGTGACGACAAACTCTCTTTAATAAAATGGGATGTTCTTTCGAAATTTCATCTAAATCACGCGCGTGAACATCTTTCGTATCTGTAAAGTTATTTTCATTCCATCCTTCTCCAATAATCCAAGAGCCCTTTGGAGCTTCTTCCACTCGCTTCTGAACAAGAGTAAGCACTTCGCCATAAGATGTACAATTTGATAAATCTAGACGGAGTAATCTCTCTCCATGCCCAATAAGATGCATATGACTATCAACGAGACCTGGGATCATTGTTTTGCCTTTTAAATCGTACAATGTAACCGCGGCATATTGGTTTTCTAACTCTTCTTTACTTCCAACATCAACGATCGTACCGTTTTCAATGTAAACAGCGTCCACTTTTTCATTTTCTTCTCTCATTGTGTAAATGGTGCCGCCATACCAAATTTCTCCCATATATCCCATCTCCTTTATTTTTTATTGTATAAAAAAAAGCACCATTTCAAAACATGGTGCTTTTCTAAAAATTACTTTTGTTCAGTAGTAGACGTTGTAACTTGCCATTCAATATTAAATTTATCTTTCACTTGTCCGTATGCTGGGCTCCAGAATGTTTCTTGAAGTGGCATGATAACTTCTCCACCTTCTTGTAACTTATCGAATACTTCTTTTGCTTTTTCTGCATTACTAATTTGAATTGCGATTGTTACTTGAGATCCGATTGCATGCCCTTGACCTGGGAATGTATCAGAAATCATAAGATCCGTATTACCAACTTTTAAAGTAGCGTGTAAAACGCGCTCTTTCGCTTCAGCTGGAATCGGGTATTCTGGATTTTCAGGCATGTCACTAAAAGTTTGCATGACTTCTACTTTTGCATCTAAAGCCTCTTTATAAAACTGTACAGCTTCTTGCCCACTACCATCTAAAACTAAGTACGGATTAATACCTAAAATCATACGGACACCTCTTTTTTAAATTTATAAAATCGAACTTGTGTTCGTTTTTATTTTATCATTGATTTACATTTCATTCAACTATTTACTTCACTGTTTTCAAAATTATTTTGACGGAATCTCCATCTCTTGTTTTCTAAGTTCAATACGGCGAATTTTCCCAGAAATCGTTTTTGGTAGTTCATCTACAAATTCAATTTTGCGAGGGTATTTATATGGTGCAGTGAGTTCTTTGACGTGTTGTTGGAGTGTTGGAATTAGTGTTTCTTCGTTCTTTTCTATATTCTCTCTTAATACGATAAATGCCTTCACGACACTTCCACGAATTTCATCAGGACTTGCGACAACTGCACATTCTCTTACGTAAGGATGTTTTACAAGTGCATCCTCTACTTCAAACGGCCCGATTGTATAACCAGAGCTAATAATGATATCATCGCCGCGCCCTTCAAACCAGAAGTAGCCGTCTTCATCTTTCTTCGCTTTATCACCTGTAATATAATAATCACCGCGAAATTGCATCGCTGTACGCTCATCGTCTTTGTAATATTGTTTAAAGAGGGCCGGCGTTTCAATGTGAACTGCAATATCACCAACTTCGCCTACTTTAACTGGAGTACCTTCCTCATTTACGATATCGACATGGTTACCTGGCGTTGGTTTCCCCATTGATCCTGGTCTAATATCCATCCCTTTCATTACACCAACAAGTAATGTGTTTTCCGTTTGCCCATAGCCGTCTCTCACTGTAATATGAAAGTGCTTTTTGAACGTTTCAATGACTTCTCTATTTAACGGCTCACCTGCCGATACAGCGCTATGTAATGCCTCTAAATTGTACTGGCTTAAATCTTCTACCTTTGCCATTAATCTATACTCAGTCGGTGTACAACAAAGTACATTCACCTTATTATCGTCTAATAAGTTTAGGTACGTTTTCGGTTCAAACTTACCGTGATATACAAACCCTGTTGCCCCTGATCCTAAAGTTGCTAAAAACGGGCTCCAAATCCACTTTTGCCAGCCTGGACTAGCTGTTGCCCATACAATATCATTCTCTTCAATTCCCAGCCAATTTGGAGCGCTCGTACGTAAATGAGCGTATGCCCACGCATGTGTATGAACGACACCTTTTGGATTTCCTGTCGTTCCTGACGTGTAAGATAAAAAGACCATATCTTCTTTATCTGTCTTCGCCATTTCTAACATGTCACTCTCTGTTTCTAACGCTGTTTTTAAATTAATCCATCCATCTACTGACTGCTCGCTCAGGACAAATTTTCGAAGAGATTCCATCGCTTCTATATCATCAAACTGCCTAATATACGGCTCATAGCTTACTATCGCTTTTACTTCTCCATGTCCAATTCGATATTCTATATCTTTTTTACGTAACATTTCCGAGCTTGGAATTACGACAAATCCTGCTTTAATAGCAGCAATATACGTCATGTACGCTTCAATTAAACGCGGCATCATAATGAGAAGCTTGTCCCCTTTTTGCAAACCACTTTTTATAAAAGCGTTTCCAATTTTATTCGCACCTTGCATTAATTCAGCGTATGTAACTTCCCTTCGATTCCCTTTATCATCTTGCCAAATTAAAGCTAACTTCCCTTTATCACCTGTATATTTCTCTATTTCAGAAACTAAATTATAAGACGGTGGCGCCAACAATTCTTCTCGCTTCATAAAATATCCTCCCTTTTCTTTATGCCTCCTTTATATAATAAAGAATTTTCAGTTAATTTTGAACCCTCTTCTTTTGACAAATTTTTCAGTTCTGTCGAATTAGTAAACGAAATTACATCGACTTACCGACAAATAGCGACACAACACAAAAAAGAAAGAGCGGGAGAACCCGCTCTTTCTAAGCCATCATATGGGATTATTTTTGGTAACCGCCTAATTGTTGCTCAGCTAGTGAAACTAGACGTTTAGTGATTTCACCACCAACAGAACCGTTAGCGCGAGCTGTTGCATCAGCTCCAAGTTGAACACCAAACTCTTGAGCGATTTCGTATTTCATTTGGTCTAATGCTGATTCAGCACCAGGAACCGCTAATTTATTTGTGCTACGTGACATGTTATATCACCTCCTTGTGAGTATAGAGTGTGATAAATAACATGACTTCATACACGTTTTAGATATGGTAATTTATGGTTTTAGAAAAGTTCTTCAAATTTTTCTTCTTCCGCCACTACTTCTACCGTTTGTAATACCATTGTTTCTTTGTTCGCTACAGCTTCATCGATTAATGGTGTGAAATCGTATTTCGCTTCAAAACGATTTGCTTTTTCACGTTTCGGCTTCGTCGCTGGGCTTGCTGGTGTGAATACAGTACAGCAATCTTCATATGGACGAATTGAAATATCATACGTGCCGATTTCTTCAGCGATTTTAATAATCTCTAATTTATCCATCGTAATAAGCGGACGAATAACTGGGTAGTTTGTTACTTCGTTAATCGTATGCATACTATCTAACGTTTGGCTTGCTACTTGTCCAAGACTTTCACCAGTCGTAATTGCAAGTGCGTTACGCTCCTCAGCAATACGTTCTGTAATACGCATCATCATACGGCGCATAACCGTCATTGAATAGCTAGATGGGATTTCTTTATTAATCGTTTTTTGCACTTCTGTAAACGGAACAAGGTGAAGCGTTACTCGTTTACAATACTTCGTTAACTCTTGTGCTAAATCGATTACTTTTTGTTTTGCACGCTCACTTGTGAAAGGTGGACTATGGAAGTGAACTGCTTCCACAGATACGCCGCGTTTCATCGTTAAGTAAGCTGCTACTGGGCTATCAATACCACCAGAAAGAAGTACCATTACTTTTCCGCCAACGCCAACTGGTAAACCGCCAGCTCCCATACGCTCATCGCACATGATATAGCTATAGCCACTGCGGATCTCTACGCGTACATTTACATCTGGATTATGAACATCTACTGTAATATCTTCTGTATTTTCTAGAATGTGTCCGCCAATCTCAGGTAATAATTCCATCGTTCTCATTGGGAAATGCTTATAAGAACGGTGTACAGTAATTTTAAATGTTTTCACATCACCTTTTACTTGTAAGAAAGCTGCTAATGCACCTTCTTTAATGTCTTCTAATTCTGATGGTACTTTCATCGCTAAGTTAAACTTATGAATACCAAATACATCCTTCAATCTTTCAGAGACTGCTTCATGATCTTCACCATTTAACTGGATGTACATACGATCATGTGTTGCATCGATTTTAATATTTGGGAATTTTTTCAGTTTGAACTTCACGTTATCTTTTAATGTGCTTACAAACTTAGAACGGTTCTTACCTTTTGTCGTCATTTCTCCGTAACGCACTAAAATATATTCATATTTCAACATAATTTCTTTACCTCATCACTTCATATAATTTTGGCATCGTCTCTTTTACAATACCTTCAAATTGTTTTACTTCTTCCATTGTGTTTTCTGGTGCCAAACTAATACGAATAGCGCTTGCAGCTGCTGCATGCGGCACTCCCATTGACACTAACACTCTGCTCACTTCATTTGCTTTTGAAGAACAAGCAGATTTCGTTGACACATATACACCGTGTTCTTCTAAAGCATGAACGACTACTTCTGGTTTTAAACCAACAAATGATACATTTAAAATGTGCGGTGCTGCATATGCAAGCGACGTGTTAATCGTTACATCTTCCATCTCTTTAAAGAAACGAACAAGCTCTGCTTGTAAACTTTGCAAATGAGCTACCTTTTCTTTCACTTGTTCCATTGTCATGCGAAGTGCTTTCACCATCGCTACAATGCCAGGTAAATTCTCTGTACCAGAGCGATACTTAAGCTCTTGTTGACCACCTGATAAAATCGGATCTAATCTTACGCCATCGCGTACATATAGAAGACCCGTTCCTTTTACACTGTGGAATTTATGTCCAGATATTGAGCAAAGATCAATATGAGACGCATATAAATCAAGCGGTACTTTCCCTATCCCTTGTACATGATCTACATGGAATCTTATTTTCGGATGATTCGATAATAACGTTCCAATTTCAGCAACGGGCTGAATTGCTCCAGTTTCGTTGTTCACATGAATAATTGACACAAGAATCGTATCTTCACGAAGTGCTCGTTTCACATCTTCTACCGACACAACACCATGCTCGTTAACCGGTAAATATGTTACATCAAACCCGAGTTCTTCTAATTGCTTATATGCCTCAAACACAGACGCGTGTTCAATATTTGTTGTAATGATATGTTTGCCACGCGAACGATTCCTCATCGCTATCCCTTTAATCGCAAGGTTATTCCCTTCTGTTCCACCTGATGTGAAAATAATTTCAGAAGGTTTAACACGAAGAAGCTGCGCTGCAATCGTTCTTGATTGTGTTAATAGACGCTCTGCCTCTCCTCCAAGCGAATGAATAGAAGAAGGATTACCAAAATATTTCCCAGCAACCGTCACGTACGATTGAAGAGCTTCTGGATATGGCTTCGTCGTCGCACTATTATCAAAATAGATCATCGTTCTTCCCCTTTCAGCGCTATCACATCGTATAATCATATCATAAATACGTGTCATTACGCTAAGACTACGCAAAGGTTCCGTTTTATCTCGATTGGTGAAGGCTAATAATTGTCGAGGATGCCCTCCTATTACAGTTTCACTTTATCCCGCATGAACAGGCAATAAGACTCTCACCTCAAAATCCAGTTAGAGCAAAGAAGTTAGGTAGGAGTCGGGCTGTCCGTAAATGCCCGATTGGTGAAGGCTAGTAATCAATGGGGATGAATCCTCCTACTGATTACAGTTTCACTTTATTTTGAAACGAATAACCTTGCTGTATTCCGCTATTCATTATAGCAACATCGTCTGCAAAATTACACAAAAAAACAAACCCTTTTATGAAAGGGTTTGTTCATTGTCTACATATTCAGCTATTTTTTGAACAACGCCAGGTTCAAGTTGCTCTAATACTGAAGCCGCTTGTTCTAAAGCTGCATCATATTGATATTCACGGAATAATTTCTCAGCATAATTTAAACTTTCTGCTAGGTTTTCATCATGACTACGGTAACGGTTACCGTACTGAATTAATTTTTCCACTAAATATGCTTGTCCAATTAACTCTTCTGTCATTTCAGCCACACCGTTCACAGTTGTGTATGCTTCTTCTAAACTGCTATTTACAGCGTTCATATTTAACGGCTTCACTTCTAATTGTTCATATACAGCTTGCATTGCCATTTGCCCTCTTTTTAAATCTTCCATAATACTCTCTGGAAGACCTGGCAAATTCGACTTTTGCATAAAGCGTTTCGTTTCGAAAATAGTATTTCGCATTTCTTGTAACTTCTCACGTGCTTCAAATTCTTCTTTGCGCATCGCTTGCAGCATTTCTTTATATTCTGCATGAAGTACTTTTAACGTTTCACATTGCTCATAAACCTCTTCTAGTTCCTCACGAATAATAGAGAAGGCAATATCTTGTTCTGCAACGCGTAATTGTAGCATTTCAAAACGTTTCGTTAAAATGTGCATTTGCTTTTCAATTACTTTTTGAGACTCAATGTCTTTATCTTGTAACTGATAGCTTTGTTTCACAAGTTGTGTTTCTGTTTTCGTTTCAATCGTTTTGATACGCATTTCTTCTAAGTCATCGTAAACAGAAAGTGTTTTTTGCTCCACATAATGTCTCGCATGTACTTCTTGTTCCAATTGATCGTAGAAGCCATCTAAACGTGTTTTTAAATTTTCTACTTTTTCAGCCGCTTCTGTTATATGAAGCTCCTGTATATCCATTAAACATGTTTGTAGTTGTTTCGTCATATCGCGAACTTCTTTAGGGACTTCCAAATAATCTAATACATAACCTTGTCTTACCATATCATTATGTCCGTGTAATAAATCTTCCAGCTGAACTGGTAACGTCGCTTGACACTCTACCAATAAATCTGGAATTTGGTGAATAATGATTTCTAAATCTGCTAAACCTTCTTCCAAACTAATAACAATTTCTCTCGCTTTTAAATAGTCGCCATTGTTTGTTGCTTCTTCAAAGGTTTTAAATTTCTCAGATTCAGCGTCTAGCATCTCTTCGATTTTCTGCTCTGCTGCTCCATACATATGTCTATGAGCAAGAACACTCTTTTTCATACTACGATATGTATCACGTAACCCTTCAATTTCCGAGCTATTTTTCTCATGGCTTTCTAACAATTGCTGTAATTCATTTAAAATGTCAGTAATACGATTATCAGCGTCATCTAAACCACTTATGGATTCGTTCATCGCATGCTTTGCTTTTCGGAAGGAGAATTGCGAGGCGAATTTTCGCGCTTGCGCTAAATCTTTGTCAGCTTTCGGAAGGGTTGTTGATACAATTTCATCCCATTCTTCACGCCATTTACCAAACAGTTCTTCTGTTTGACCCGTCATGTTTAAATCTTTTACCCGTTTTAGTTCATCTGCCACAGGTTTATCTTTTATCTCTTGTTTCCACTGCTCCAGTGCTTCAATATCTTTATATGAACGATTTCTTATCACAAGCTCTATCATGAGCAGCACTAGAATAGAGCTTACTACAATGATAACGATCGTCAGGATAGAATCCATGCAAAAAAGCCTCCTAGTTATATCTCTTTTTTTGTCCGTTCCGTTTATGAAATGGAAGGCATTATGTATAAAAAGGGAATTCCCCTATATTTAACAACTAACAATGTACTAATCATACCATGTAATGGTTTGTTTTTGACCTAGTTTTTTTTAAAATTTCATGTTTCTTTCAATGTGATTGTAATCTTTCTCAATATTCCGCCTACCTCACTACCTATCCTCAAATGATTGTAATAACAAACAATCTTTCGTATGGGATACGAAATAAATTTTCCGCATGAGTGGTGGTTCAACAGAAATTACATGTACATTTCCTTGCCTTACAGATTGCTCCACTGCCCTTTCTGGAAGTAACGTGATACCAAGGCCAGCTTTTACCATTGCAAGCATCGGTTCTGCGTAAGATGTTTCCACAGCTATAGTTGGTTTTACACCTATTTCATGAAACATGTTCATAATCATTTTCCTTACATCACATATTTCTGGATATACAATTAATTTTTCATTGTGTAGCTCTTCTATTTGAATGACTATCTTCTCTTTGTACGGATGATTATTTGAAACGGCACAAACAATTTTCTCTTGTTGCACTTCTTTTATATACGTAGCACCTTCTACTACTGAATCGATGAACATCGCGTCAATCTCCCGCGCTTTAAATAAATCTCTTAATACTTCCGTATGCCCGATTTGCCATTCCACTTCGAACTCACCACCTAATATATCTTTACATTCTGATATGTAACGCTCCGCTAAACTCGGTAGTATACCAATTGAAAACTTCCGGTTCTCTTGATACCCCCTCATTTCTGTTTTCACTTCATTTATTTGCTCCAAAATCGGTAACATTCTTTTTATAAATAACTCTCCTGCCTCCGTTAACTCTACTCCTTGCGCAGAACGCTTAAGTAACGTAACCTCTAAATCCGCTTCTAACTTTTGAATTTGTTTACTAAGCGCTGGTTGCGATATATGTAAAATCTTACTTGCCTTTGATAAACTTCGCGTATGCTTCACTTCAATAAACGATCGTACTGCCTCCAAATCCATCGTACACACCTCTAACAAAAAGTTATAACCGTTATAAGAAATCGATATTTCCTCCTATAAACAATTACTCTTTATACTTATTTCATCAACTTACTATAACGAAATGTAAAGGGGAAAGATACTCTTGAACAAAAAACAAATGCTACTCGGATCCTTTCTATGCTTACTCGCTGTCACTGCCTGGGGATTTATGTTTCCTGTAATGGCAAATGCTCTGCAATTTATCGATCCATTCTTCTTCACAACGATTCGCTATGGATCAGCAGCTATTATTTTTCTTATTTTGCTATTAATTACTGAAGGAAAGACTTCACTCCGCTTAGAAAAAAGAACACTTTCTCTATTCTTTTACGGGACAGTCGGTTTCGCGGGGTATGGTTTTCTCGTTTTCTACGGACAACAACTTGCCGGACCTTCCGGAGCAATCCATGCAGCTATGATTCAATCCCTTATGCCACTGATTGCCTTATCACTGCAATGGATAACGAAAAATCGCCGCCCACAAAACTATACATTCCTTTGTATGTTTGTTGCATTACTTGGTGTTATGCTTGTCATTTCAAAAGGAAATATTCACTTATTATTTGGAGCTGCAAGCCACTTATCAACAAACATATTGATGCTATGCGGCGTTACTTGCTGGGTCATTTATACAAACGGGGGTGCTCGTTTTCAATCTTGGTCACCACTTAGGTACACGACATTAACTTGTTTATTTGGCTCCATTTCACTCATCGTTATTGTTACTTTCTTAACGTACACAAATATAGTTACTATGCCGTCACTGCGTACAGTTGTGAGCGTTCGTTTTGAGCTCTTTTATATGTCGATTATCGCAGGCGTTATCGCTGTATTTTGCTGGAATATGGGAAATCGCTATATTTCATCTATTAACGGCATATTATTTATGAATTTAGTTCCTATCCTTGCACTGATCGGTTCTATCTTTCGAGGTTATACAGTCGATAAAATTGAAATCGCTGGAGCTGCATTAACAATTATAGCGCTATTATGTAACAATTTATGGCAAAGAAAAGTAAACATAAAAACCCCCACCTCAGTTCGTTAGGTGGGGATTCTTCACATATGAACAGCTCTTGGCCATTCATGGTACATATTCGCCTTACATAATGCTTGTTCCATCCATTGCTCAATCTCTTTCGTGTACATTTCTATGAAAAATGTCTCAGACGGGAAAGAATGCAGTACTTCTGATATATATTGTGGATATAAAAACGGCATATTTATCATACCTTTTAATTGCGTCATAAACATTGTAAATGATACTTTCTGAAATTCTTTTTTCATTTGTCCTTGTCTAATCATTTGTTCTATATAATATCTTTCTTTAGAAAAATAAACGGTCATCACTTCACGAATTAATGTCGTATCAAGCGAAAGCTCTCGGTAGAAGAAACGTGTTAGTTCTCTATTTTCAAATTGATATCGTAAAATCCCGCGCATCATTTGCACCATCACATCTTTAGCCGACAAATACTCTCTCTGTTCAAACGACATTTCAATCACATGAATATATCCTTCTAAAAAATCAGTAATAAGCTGTTCTAATAAACCTTGCTTCCCAGCAAAATAATATGAAATATTCGCTACATTCACATCCGCTCGCTTTGCAATGTCTCGCACCGATGTTCCATCATACCCTTTCGTATTAAACAACGATATTGCCGCATCAATTACTTTTTGTTTCGTCTGCTTCATGCGCTCACTTCCCCTCACTGAACAGCTATAGTTTAAATTTCTTGACTTTTAAGACAAATTCCTTTAATTTTCTATCGACAAAGTCATGTGAAATACATCGTATTTTGCTAATATTTTACACATCTCGATAAAAAAGGAGCTGTTTCCATGTTTACTAAAGAAAGTTATGCAGGATCTCGCGTGCAGCAATATGAGACAGTAATTAAACAACTGGATGCGTTATTAACTGGCGAATCAAACGTAGTCGCAAACTTATCAAATGCGTCCGCATTATTAAACCAATTTTTAGATCGCGTTAATTGGGTTGGCTTTTACGTAACAGAAGGAAATCAGCTTGTCCTTGGACCGTTCCAAGGAATGCCTGCTTGCGTACGCATTCCATTTGGACGAGGCGTTTGCGGCGTAGCAGCTGAAACGAAAACAACACAGCTTGTAGCAGACGTTCACCAATTCCCAGGTCACATCGCTTGCGATAGTGCTTCTAATTCAGAAATCGTTGTACCGATTGTGAAAGAAGGAGCTGTCATTGGTGTACTTGACATTGATAGTCCTGAAAAGAATCGTTTTGATGAAGTAGATCAGCGCTATTTAGAAAAGTTTGTGGAAACACTCCTAAAACATATGTAAAAAGAAAAGAGCGAGTTATCGATTTAGTACGCCCTGTACAAAACCGATAGCTCACTCTTTTTTCATTGATTTACAGTAGATATTTTCTTTAATGCCTGCTCTAAATCAGAAACGATATCCTCCCACGATTCTAAACCGACTGATAAGCGTATTAAATTATCGAAAATGCCCATTTCTTTTCTTAGTTCAGCTGGAATCGCAGCGTGCGTCATCGTTGCTGGATGCTGAATTAACGTTTCTGTATCTCCTAAACTCACCGCAATTGTAATAAAGTGAAGATCATTAATAAACGCTTGCGTCTCTTCTTTTCCGCCTTTTACTGAAAAAGAAATAACACCGCCCCCGCGTTTCATTTGACGAGATGCTAACTCCCCTTCTGGATACCAAACACCTTCTACCGCATCATGTTTTCTTAGGAACGATACAATTTTTTCTGCATTATCACAATGACGATCCATTCTTACTGCTAACGTCTTTAACCCGCGTAATAATAACCACGCATCAAACGGTGCCATAATACCGCCAATATCCTTTCGCATCAGGCGAATCTTTTCAGCTAATGCTTTCGTTTTACAAATTGTTACGCCCGCTACAACGTCACCGTGACCACCAATATATTTTGTCGCACTATGCACAACAGCGTCACAGCCAAGCTCAAGCGGTTTTTGTAAATAAGGTGAACAAAATGTATTATCAACAATAACAAGTAAGCCATTTCGCTTTGCAACCCGAATCACTTGTTTTAAATCAATTAATTTCATTGTCGGATTAATTGGTGTTTCAACGAAAATAAGCTTTGTATTTGGGCGAATTTTATTTTCAATATCAACCTCTGTTTCCATATCACAAAACGAATGCGTAATCATAAATTTTTCTTCTAACACTTCTAAAAAACCGTACGTGCATCCGTATAATCCATTTGAACAAATAATATGATCTCCAGCCTTTAAAAAACCGATTAAAGTCGCTGAAATAGCTGCCATACCAGATCCGAAGGCAAGTGCCTCTTCTCCTTCTTCTAACACCGCCATACGTTCTTCAAATAATTTCACAGTTGGATTTCCAAGCCGTGAGTAAATATAAGATGGATCCACTCCCGCAAAACTCGCCTCTCCTTGCTGCGCAGTCTCAAATGTAAATGTAGAAGTTTGAAATAAAGGTGGTGTTAAACTTCCTTTATGTTCCTCAGGTGTATAACCGTGATGAATTAACGCTGTCTCCATATGCTTCTTTTTCATAAAAACATCCCCCTTATGTTTTTATTGCCGCATATTCATCCATAAAAATTTGATGAACGTTTTACTTCATTTTATGTAAGCGTTTTATTTGTGTTTCTATCTCTTCTTCTATATTGTTTTAAATTCCTTCTTATATTAATTTCCAAAATTTATATGCATAAAACAAAAACGTACTCGCTTGACGAAACTCTGGGTAAAAGATATAATAGCGTTTGTGTAAAATAAAAAGGCAGCCTTGTAATGTGAGTTTATCGTTTGTATTTTGTTCCTCTACGGAGGTGTATCTCGTAACTCCCTGCTGCTGGAGCGAAGGTACATGAAAACAAAATGCCCGTAAATATCGATTACGTCTGTTTTTATTTTACGTAAATAAAAACATTTTTAAAGGAGGAGTCAACTATGGCTCGTTATACAGGTCCAGCTTGGAAACTGTCTCGTCGTCTTGGAATCTCTCTAAGCGGCACAGGAAAAGAATTAGAAAAACGCCCTTACGCACCAGGTCCTCACGGTCCTAACCAACGTAAGAAACTTTCAGAATACGGTTTACAATTACAAGAGAAACAAAAACTTCGTCACATGTACGGCATGACTGAGCGTCAATTCCGTCGCACATTTGACCAAGCAGGTAAAATGCCTGGTAAGCACGGCGAAAACTTCATGATCCTTCTTGAAGCTCGTCTTGACAACTTAGTTTACCGTATGGGCTTAGCTCGCACTCGTCGTGCAGCTCGCCAATTAGTAAACCACGGTCACATCATGGTTGATGGCGCTCGCGTAGATATCCCATCTTACCGTGTAAAACCTGGTCAAACTATCAGCGTTCGCGAAAAATCTAACAGCCTTGTTGTTGTTAAAGAAGCGATCGAAGTTAACAACTTCGTACCAGAATACTTAACTTTCGATGCTGACAAATTAGAAGCTACTTACACTCGTCACGCTGAGCGTGCTGAGTTACCAGCTGAAATCAACGAAGCATTAATCGTAGAGTTCTACTCTCGTTAATGACAAAAAGCCAATCCTGTGGATTGGCTTTTTTCGTTTATATATAAAATAAAATTATTTATTTTCCTCTTTCTGAACATATACATAAGCATCTTTCTGCTCTTTATGTACATCCACCTTCGAATTCTCTGCAAGCTGACCCGCATTTAGCAAAGAAAAAATAATGAGCGCTTCTAGTGACATTTTGTTTTACCACTCCTTTCTAGTTGTTATACATTTATCATACCGCTTACATGTGATTTCCGTATGAACTCGAAAAGGAGATTACAACAAAATGGTTACAAGCATATGAATGCACGCTATATTAACCATAAAATGGGAGGTGGATTCTTTTTGACAATAAATCAAATGGTTCAACTCGGAAGTTCATTTATGCTATTTATTACTTCCGCACTTATTAATTGGTATCAGGGAAGTAATTTAATAGATGATCCTGATGAATGGAAATATAGCGCTAAATTTACGAATTACTTTAAAGGTACCGTTTCAAATTACGAAGATATTTATCAAATCGACTTCTTTATATATGCAGCAAAATTTTATCCAACAGCATTTATCGTTATGCTAGTGAGTTTACTTTATATGCTCATATTAATTCTTTATATTCTATTCAAAAGAAAAGATGTGGCGTTTTAAATCCATACATAAAAACCCCGAATCATAAACTTTTCAGCCTACAATTCGGGGTACTATTTGTTTATATTCGTTTCGGATTAGTAACGAATTAAGAAATATTTCTTTTTACCGCGGCGAATGATTGTGAATTTACCTTCGATGCGGTCTTTTTCTGTTACAACGTAGTCTAATGCTTGTGTACGCTCACCGTTTACATAGATTGCGCCGTTCGTTACATCTTCACGTGCTTGACGTTTTGATGGAGAGATTTTGCTTTCTACAAGTAAGTCGATTAATACTGTATCTTCTGCAGTACGTTCTACAGATGGTACGTCTTTGAATCCTTGCTCGATTTCGCTTGCAGTTAGTTCTGCTACAGAACCGCTGAATAATGCAGCTGAAATTTTAATCGCTTGCTCTAATGCTTCTTCACCGTGAACAAGTTTTGTCATTTCAGAACCTAACGCTTTTTGTGCTGCACGTTTTTCTGGCGCTTCAGCTACTTGCTTTTCAAGCTCAAGAATTTCTTCATGAGATAAGAATGTGAAGTATTTTAAGTATTTAACAACGTCGCGGTCATCTGTGTTAATCCAGAATTGGTAGAACTCGTAAGGAGTTGTTTTCTCTGGGTCTAACCAAATTGCGCCGCCTTCTGTTTTACCAAACTTCGTACCGTCAGATTTAGTAACTAGTGGAATTGTTAAACCGAATGCTTTCGCATCTTCTTCTGATTTACGGATTAATTCAAGACCAGCTGTAATGTTACCCCATTGGTCACTACCACCGATTTGCAGACGGCAATTATGTTGTTGGTATAAGTTTAAAAAGTCGTATGATTGTAAAATCATGTAACTGAACTCAGTGAATGAAATACCAGTTTCTAAACGAGATGCTACCGTATCTTTTGCTAACATATAGTTTAAACCGAAGTTTTTACCAATATCGCGTAAGAATGAAATGACATCTAAGCTACCAAGCCAGTCATAGTTGTTAGCCATCGTTGCTGGGTTGTCCACGTTTTCAAACTCTAAGAAGTTTGAAAGTTGGTTTTTAATGCTTTCTGTGTAGTAAGCAACTGTATCTTTCGTATTTAATGTACGCTCTGCTTTTTTACCACTTGGATCACCGATCATACCAGTACCACCGCCAACAAGTGCGATTGGTTGGTGACCAGCTAATTGGAAACGACGTAACATTAATACTGGTAACATATGGCCAATGTGTAAGCTATCTGCTGTCGGGTCGAAACCACAGTATAATTTAACGCTTTCTTTTTCTAATAATTGCTCAAGGCCCTCAGCATCTGTTTGCTGATTAATTAGACCGCGAAATTCAAGATCTTGTAAAATACCCATATCCTACATACTCTCCTTTAAGTTCATTACTGGCGTGAAGGTTGAAAACATAAAAAAATCGCCCCTTCAAATAAGGGACGATTTTGATTATCGCGTTACCACCCTAGTTGCAAGCAAAAAAAAGCCTACCACCTTATTTACATAACGGCTTAGCACCGTCTTTTCCCTTTTGAATACAATTCAATCGAAAAAAGATGCTCTAGGGGCGTAATTCGCGATCATCTATGTGCTGATTTTCACCGGCCATCAGCTCTCTAAAACAGGGAAATGATCACTACTTCTCCCTTTCCACGCTCAATTATTCATATACTTTTCTTTATACCATCATTTATATAGGCGTGTCAAATAGAGGTCGGGTTTCCCTCCTTGCCAATCCTTTACAACGCCATAAAGAGTATCGTAATAAGAGAAAGAATTGGAACCCCAACTAATAACGATACATGAAACACAACCGATAAATCATTCCCAATGGTCGCCTCCACAGGATCTTTCGCCGGGGAACCAAGAAACCCGATTAATCGATCGAATCGACTTACCGTTTTTGGAAAGTCTGGTATTTCTACATGATCACTATCTAAATGTTGTTTTAACTTATATTCACTCTTAAAGGGATTTTCGCTCAATTTCGTCCACCTCCAGCAATTGTTTCAATTTCTTTATCCCGTTATGAAGTCTCGATTTCACGGTTCCAATCGGAATGTTTAATATCTCTGCAATTTCTTTTTGCTGCATGTCATGATAATAAGAAAGGATTAGGACCGCTCTTTGCTCTTCTGGAACTTTCAAAATTGCTTCTCTTACTGTGAGCCGATCTTCGTGAGAAAATTCTTTTTCCGGAATCGGCACTAAAAATGGCAAAAGCGTACGCCACTTTTTTCTCCTATTTAATTTATTAATCATAAGACGATAACCAATTTGAAATAAATACGTTTTTATTTTACCTTTTTCAAGTTCATACATATGTTTCTTACGCTCTAGCGTCAAAAACGTATCTTGCACAAGATCGATACTTAATTGTTCATCTCGGTTAAATCGATATAAAAATGTGTATAGCGCTGGTTTGATTAAAACGTATAGTTTTTCCCCAGCCTGCTTATCCCCACTTTGATACGCAAGCATGAGCTCCTCCTCAATCCCAATCTGCGCCATGATTTTTGATCTCCTTTATTCCTTTTAACGTTAATGAAATACGGGAAATTAAATATGCAATCGCAATAAAAATCCACAATTGTGATTGATTTGTAAAAAATTGCACATATGGGTTTTGAATCGTAAATCCCATTGCAACTAAAGTATTTAACGCTTGCACACATATGCATGCATACAACGCAAGGCAGACAGAAATAGTGTCAAATACATTCCAGCGAAAATACACTTTTGTTTTTGTAAAATCAATTTTATATCCATTTTTCCGTACTATATGTTTTCTATCAAATGGAATAATGATTGAAAACAGAACACCCATTATAACTCCAGCTGTAAGCATTGATACTCTATATCCAATTGGTATCGGTAAGAAAAGACCACAAGAAAATACAACTATAATTCCAATTAAAGCAAAAGCAAGAAGTAATTTATTAGACATAAAAAAGCCTCCCTCATCTATTCTTTCATAAATGTATACAGACGAGGAAGGCACTTCGTTCAAATATTATTTTAGTTTTTTTATAATCTTTGCAGGATTCCCGCCAACTACTACATTATTAGGCACATCTTTCGTTACGACAGCACCAGATGCGATCACCGCATTGTCTCCAATTGTTACACCTGGATTAATAATTGCTCTTCCGCCAATCCATACGTTATCGCCAATTGTAACTGGTTTTCCGTATTCTGATCCGCTTATACGCTCTACCGGATCAAGCGGGTGCGTTGCTGTATAAATGTGAACACCTGGAGCTAACATACAGTTCACTCCGATTGTTACCGGGCATACGTCTAAAATCGTACAGTCAAAGTTCGCGTAAAAATTTTCACCGACATGAATGTTATAGCCGTAATCACATCTAAAAGAAGATTCAAGATGAATATTATCTCCTGTCGTTCCGAATAATTCTTTTACGATTTCGCTACGCTCTTTCAATTGCTCTTCTGGCGTATCATTTAATTTTCTCGTTAATATACGTGCTTGCTCTCTTTCTTGTACTAAAACTGGATCAGCCGGTATGTACATTTCTCCTAGTATCATCTTTTCCTTTTCTGTTTTCATCATACTATCCCCTTTAACTTATATATATGAGTTCATGATATCATAAAAAAGAAAGGCCTGAACATTTTTCGTTCAGACCTTTCTCTCTTAATCTTCCATCGTTGATAAGTCACCTGTTGGTAAATTCAGCTCCCACGCTTTTAATACGCGGCGCATAATTTTACCACTTCTCGTTTTCGGTAATTTATCTCTAAATTCAATTTGTCGTGGCGCTGCATGAGCTGCTAGGCCTTTCTTTACAAATTGACGAATTTCTTCTTTTAATTCATCAGATGGTTCGTATCCTGCTCGAAGTGCGATAAATGCTTTAATAATTTCGCCGCGCACCGGATCAGGAATACCAATTACACCAGCTTCTGCAACAGCAGCATGCTCGATTAATTTACTTTCTACTTCAAACGGACCAACGCGCTCACCTGACGTCATAATTACATCGTCAATACGTCCTTGGAACCAGAAGTATCCATCTTCATCCATATAAGCAGAGTCACCTGATACGTACCAATCTCCCGGCATGAAATAAGATTCATATTTTTGCTGGTTATTCCAGATCCCGCGCATCATAGATGGCCAACCTTTCGCAATTGCTAAGTTAC
Source organism: Bacillus cereus group sp. BfR-BA-01441 (assembly GCF_022663075.1). Classification (NCBI taxonomy): domain Bacteria; kingdom Bacillati; phylum Bacillota; class Bacilli; order Caryophanales; family Bacillaceae; genus Bacillus; species Bacillus cereus group sp. BfR-BA-01441. The sequence continues at coordinate 24,352 of NZ_JAKUEU010000005.1, read as the reverse complement.
CCATTGTGTAAGGAGGCACTTCATTTCCTTCATTATCAACAATCGCTGCTTTCACACCTGGAATTGGTTTCCCCATTGAACCTGGACGGATTTCCATACAAGGGTAGTTACAAATTACTTGTCCACCTGTTTCTGTCATCCACCACGTATCATGAATACGAAGTCCAAATGCATTCATACCCCAGCGAATTACTTCTGGATTTAACGGCTCACCAACGCTTAATACGTGACGAACTTGTGATAAGTCATATTTTTTAATTACGTCTTGTCCAGCTCCCATTAACATACGGAATGCTGTTGGTGCGCTGTACCAAACCGTCACACCATAATCTTGCAGTGCTTCATACCAAGCTTCTGGACTAAAGCGTCCACCTAAAATAACGTTTGACGCTCCAACTAACCACGGTGCGAAAATACCGTAAGCTGTTCCAGTTACCCAGCCCGGGTCAGCAGTACACCAATATACATCGTCTTCTTTTAAATCTAATACCCACTTCGCCGTTTGATAGTGCTGAACCATTGCGTTTTGCGCATGAAGCACACCTTTTGGCTTACCAGTAGAACCAGACGTGTAATGTAGAATCAAACCGTCTTCACGGCCTAACCATTCAATATGTAATTCTTTTGAAGCTTGTTCAAATAACGGATTGAACGCTACCGTTTTACCGCCTTCTTCTACATTATCTCCAACAAGGAAAACTGTTTTTAAAGCCGGTAAATCATTTAATGGTACGCGCTCTAATAATTCAGGCGTTGTAATTAACACCTTTGCTTCGCTATCTTCTAAGCGATCGCGAACTGCGCCTTCCATAAATGCTTCAAATAGCGGTCCAACAATTGCTCCTAATTTCACTGCACCTAAAAGTGCGAAATATAACTCTGGAGAACGTGGCATAAAAATAAAAACGCGATCGCCTTTTTCTACATCGCCATAATTCTTAAGGACGTTTCCTGCTTTATTAGAAAAATCCTTCATTTCCTTAAATGTATATTTCTCTTTTCGCGATCCATCTTGATAATAAAGAGCTACTTTATTCTTTCGATCGGATTTCGCATGCTTATCAATTGCCTCATACGCCATATTTACTCGGCCTGTTTCATTCCAAGTAAAGTTTTTATTAACCTCTTCCCAGTTAAAATTCGCGTATGCCTCATCATAATTCGGCAAATTATTTTCTCCTTTAATGACAGGAAGCGTTTCTACTTTCATACTTTACATCCCCCTCCTATGTATTCTATTATCTATTATAATGACATTATTTAAAATTTTCAGTATATTTGTTGATTTTTAGACAAATTTTTAATGACAAATTTCGATTCACATCGCATATATTATAAAGTACGATATTAATAGATTCACAAACCCTCAAGGTGGTGAGCAATACATTGATTCATAAAAAAATATATAATGCTAGAAACTTAAAAACAGCGAAAGGCACTTTAATTATTGAAGGTCCTGTCTCTACACATAACTTAGAAATGTATGAGTTTCATCCAGACTTAATTGCGTTTCGTCCTGCCGAGCAACAATATAAAGCAATTGTCGAAATTTCTAAATTACCAGAAGCTCGTCTCATTATTGCTAGACATGACCAAACAATTGTTGGATATGTTACATACTTGTATCCTGATCCACTTGAACGATGGTCAGAAGGAAAAATGGAAAACTTAATTGAGCTTGGGGCAATTGAAGTAGTCCCAGCCTTCCGTGGGAGTTCTGTCGGAAAGAACTTACTAGAGGTTTCTATGATGGACGATTATATGGAAGATTACATTATATTGACGACTGAATATTATTGGCACTGGGATTTGAAACAAACAGGATTGAATGTGTGGGAATACCGAAAAGTAATGGAGAAGATGATGAATGCTGGCGGGTTACAATGGATGGCTACAGACGATCCTGAAATTTGTTCACATCCTGCCAACTGTTTAATGGTCCGCATCGGTAAACGCGTTGATACGGATTCTATTCAAGCTTTTGATCGTCTACGTTTTCACAATCGTTTTATGTATTAATAAAGGGGGCAACTGGAATGATTGTAGAAGAAATTATGAATCAAAATGTAGTTACATTACATCCAAACGATACAATCGAAACAGCAATCCGAACGATACGCACGAAAGGCATTCGGCACATTCCAATTGTCGATCAAAATAATCACGTCGTAGGCATTATTTCTGATCGGGATGTAAGAGATGCAAGTCCGTCTATTCTAGATGAACAAGTTTCACTCGATATGCTACAGCAACCGCTCGAACTTATTATGAAACATCCTGTTATGACTTGCCATCCTCTCGATTTTGTTGAGGAAATTGCTACTTTATTTTTTGAAAATAAAATTGGCTGTCTTCCTGTTACAAAGGCCGGGAAGTTAGTTGGAATCATTTCTGAATCTACAGTATTACACACGTTAGTAAAATTAACAGGAGCACATCAACCAAGTTCGCAAATTGAAATTCAAGTAAAAAACGAACCTGGTATTCTTGGAAAAGTCGTTGCTATTTTTAGTGATTTACAAATAAATATCGTGAGCGTTCTCGTCTATCCAGCAAAAGATGAGAATGATAAAGTACTCGTTTTCCGCATTCAAACGATGAATCCTCTAAAAGTGATTGATGCACTTGAAGCAGAAGGCTACCGCGTATTATGGCCAAACATCATGGGGATGCAGGCATGAGTAGCGCGTTTATTTATTCGGATGACTTCCGGGGCTATTCATTTAGCCCTGATCATCCTTTTAACCAACTGCGCGTCACACTTACGTATGATTTATTACAAAAGGGCGGTTTCATCTCTCCCTCTCAAATCATCTCACCACGGACGGCTACAGATGAAGAAATCGCCTACGTTCATACAGAGGAGTACATAAATGCGGTAAAACGTGCTGGAGAAGGAAAGTTAGAAAAATCAATTGCAATGACATATGGACTCGGAACAGAAGATACACCGATGTTCCCAAATATGCACGAAGCAAGCGCATTGCTCGTTGGTGGTACATTAACAGCTGTCGATGCTGTTCTTTCTGGGAAAGTAAAGCACGCTCTCAATTTAGGTGGCGGCTTACATCACGGCTTTCGCGGCAAAGCATCTGGCTTTTGTATTTATAACGACAGTTCTATCGCAATGAAATATATTCAAAAGAAATACGGTTTACGCGTCTTATATATTGATACAGATGCTCATCACGGTGATGGCGTACAGTGGTCGTTTTATGATGACCCTAACGTATGCACCATTTCACTGCATGAAACTGGTCGCTATTTATTCCCTGGAACTGGCGCTGTAAACGAACGTGGACAAGGTAATGGTTATAGTTATTCTTTTAACGTTCCACTCGATGCTTTTACAGAAGATGAATCGTTCTTAGAATCATATCGAACTGTTGTAAAAGAAGTTGCAGCGTACTTTAAACCGGATATTATTTTAACGCAAAATGGTGCTGACGCACATTATTATGACCCACTTACGCATCTTTGTGCGACAATGAATATTTACCGCGAAATACCGAAGCTCGCTCGTGAAATTGCTAATGAATATTGCGACGGTCGCTGGATCGCTGTCGGTGGCGGTGGCTATGATCACTGGCGCGTCGTTCCAAGAGCTTGGGCACTCATTTGGCTCGAAATGAACAACATCCAAAACATCTCAGGTTATCTCCCTCCAGAATGGATTGAAGCTTGGAAAGGACAAGCAGAAACAGAACTTCCCCTCACATGGGAAGATCCAGACAACATGTATAAACCTATCCCCCGTAAACCAGAAATTGAAGAAAAAAACGCATTAACTGTAGCGAAATCCCTTGAAATTATTCGGAATAATATGACAAAATCTTTGTACTAAACGAAAAGGAGGCTCGTTTTTGAATAGCCTCCTTTTATTTATTGTCGGTTTCTGTCGGTAAGTCGATATATTTTAATAATCGCTGATATATTTCGAAATGCGCCGATATATTTTCATTTCATAACAGCCTGGCCCAACTTTTATGAGAAAAGGTAGTGATATTATGTGGAAACGACAAATGATCCACACGAAACGTGGTACATTTGAACTCTTTACAAAAGGAGATGGCGAATCGCTTTGTATTACACATCACTATTCACAATTTAATGAAACTGGTGATTACTTTGCGGATGTTTTTACTGCTACGCATCGTGTATTTCTCATTAATTTACGAGACGCTGGTAACTCGTTAAAAGCCAATTCAGAAAAAGAATTAAGCATGATTGAAACAATCCACGACTTGGAAGCCATACGAGAAGCATTACAACTTCCAACATGGCATTTCGCTGGCCATTCAACAGGTGGTATGCTTGGACTTTTATATGCAATTACATATCCACATTCCTTACAATCATTAGTCGTAGCAGGAGCTGCAGCAAGTAACTATACCGAAACACCATTCTGCATTTATCACCCAGCACATCCACAGTTTCATTATATGCAAAAACTCATCGAAAACTTAAAAAGCCCTCACCTTACAAATGAAGAACGGAAAGAACTATCTACTAAGAGAACAAAATTATCATTGTATAAACCAGAAAACTACAACTCTTATTTTTGTAAACCAATCAATAAAACAATGTCCATTAGCCGGATGAATGCTTTCGCCAATGAATATCCTTCATTTGATTTAAGAGAGAATTTACCTTCCATCCAAACAAAGACACTTATTATATGCGGAAGATATGATGTACAGTGCCCAATTCAATATTCTATCGAGATACATGATGGGATACGTAATTCTATCTTCATTCCATTCGAAAACAGCAACCATTATCCTTTTTTAGAAGAAGCTGCTCAGTTTACTTCTACTACTCAAACATTTTATAAATCGTTATTACCATTATTATTAAGAAAAACTAAACACTGACAAAAAGCTCATAGCCTCTATACGACTATGAGCTTTTTTCAAATGAAATATTTCACACTAAAAACAACTAAAAAAACAAAAGAAATAACAACTAAACCCACATCAAGTAATACCGACTTTTTATCTCTATCTTTTAAACTTACCTTAGAGCTAGAAATGCTTTTAATTACCCAAAAGACCGCAAAAAAGAACCAACCGAAATGATCATTCGTAGAATCTTCATCATAAAACATTTGTATTGCACCAATAATCAATAAGATAAGTACGATATTAGTTCCAATCTTTAAAGTCTTATTTGATTTATTATCTTTTAATATATCCCCCAACATATAGCTCACTCCTCATGCTCTCCTCTGTTTTGTTTCTCTTTACATTTTAACATAAATTACCTATTCCTTCCTTTTCATTCGAATAACATACAAAAAACCTGCCAATTACTCGGCAGGTTCCCTACACATTAAAACGATAGCCAGCTCCCCATACTGTTTCAATATATTGCGGGTGAGCAGGATCTCTTTCAATTTTTTCACGTAGTTTTCTAATGTGAACAACAACAGTAGCTAAATCACCAGCTGAGTCTAGTCCCCAAATGCGTTCAAATAACTGTTCTTTATTTAATACTTGGTTTGGATGTGTTACAAAGAATGTTAATAAATCAAATTCCTTCGTTGTAAATGCCACTTCTTCATTGTTTATAAAAACTTTTCTCGCTCGTTGATCGATAGAAATTCCGTGAATATATAACGTATCACGTTGCTTACTTACATTTCCTAATAATCTTTCATAACGGGCAATATGCGCTTTTACTCTTGCGACTAATTCACTCGGACTAAACGGTTTCGTTATATAATCATCCGCTCCTAATCCGAGTCCGCGAATTTTATCTATATCTTCTTTTTTTGCTGAAACAAGTAGAATCGGAATATCTTTTACAGCACGTATTTGTTTACAAATTTCGAATCCGTTCATTTTCGGAAGCATAATATCTAAAATAATTAAATCATAGTCTTCTTGCAAGGCTGTTTGTAAACCTATTTCTCCTGAATGCTCTACATCAACTTGGAAATCATTAATTTCTAAATAATCTCGCTGTAATTCTGCAATACTTACTTCATCTTCTATTAGTAAAATTCTTTTCAATTTACTCACCACATTCCTCTACTTTTTCCAATGAGAAGAAAATGCTTGTGCCTTTACCAAGCTCGCTTTCCGCCCAAATTTTCCCGCCATGTTCTTCAACAATTTGCTTCGCTATTGCTAAACCAAGTCCACTTCCACCTGTGCTAGAATTCCGCGATTGTTCTGCACGATAAAAACGTTCAAAGATATAAGGTAGCGTATCAGATTCTATACCTGATCCATTGTCCATCACTTTCACAATAACTTTATTATTATTACTCGATACTGTTACAGTAATTTTCTTCTCTTCTTTATCCATGTATTTCACACTATTATGAATTAAATTTGATATAACTCTATTTATCTTTTCGCAATCAGCCGTTACATATAGTGGTGATGCATGTAATTGCAAGTTAACTTCTATACCTTCTTTACTTAAATCCATTTGCATCTCTTCGATTAACTCTTGCATAAACATATTTAATTCAACCGTTTCAAACTGAAAGGGAACTCGATTCAAATCGAGCTTCGAAAACAAAAAGAGTTCATCAATGAGTGTGTCCATATGTTTTGCCTTCGTATGGATAGTTGTTAAATACTTATCCATTTTTTCTGGCGTATTTGCTACTCCGTCCTTTATTCCTTCTACATATCCGATAATTGATGTAATCGGTGTTTTTAAATCATGAGAGATGTTTGAAATAAGCTCTTTTCGATTTTCTTCATACTGCGTTTGCCTCTCTATCGATTCTTTTAATCTCTTCCTCATTTCCTCAAATCCTTGATTTAATTGCCCTATTTCATCGTGTGATGTAACTGGTATTTGAAAATCTAAATTTCCTTCTTTAATTTTCTCCGTTGCGCCTTTCAATACAAAAATTGGTTTTATTACACTTCTTGAAACGAGGTAACTTAATAATCCAATAAGCAAGATGGCTAACAGTAAAAGTGATACGAACAAAATCGGAAATAATTTTTGTGTAAGATCTACAAATGAACTTTGCCTTTTTAATACAAATATACTTCCCTCTTCTTCCTGAGGAAAATAAAAATCAAACTTTACATATCGATAAAATGTATCGCCTAGTTCCGTTGTACCACGACTATTAATATTTGCTGATTCAAATTTCGGAAGGGCTTCTTTTAAAGATACACTTTCAAATACGTTTGAAGCATATGAAAGTGTTTCTCCTTTTCTTACTACTATTTTCACACCCTCTTTTTCTATTGCTGAGACAAACGACTCATCTAACAATTGAGATTGATGCTGTTTAGCTGCTGACTTCAACTCAAGATAGGCATTCTCTTCTTCTGGTGTAAGCGGCTTTTGAATATAAGAACTTTTATAGAAATTTTTCACTGCTTCCAAGTCACCTGTTATCGAAAAAACGATTAAAAATCCCGCGACTAATATAAGCGTAATGGAAACGAGGATAACAGCAATATAAGAAAATAAAAACCTTGTTTTAATAGACATATCTTAAATCCTCACTTTATCAAACCTTATTATTTATAAGCATAAAAATATATGTTCAATTACTCAAGCGATTTTATAGTAATTTTAGCGCCAGTTTATAAAAATTTAATGTTCCTATTTTACAGTTGAAATTAGGAGGTTGAAATTCCATGTTCAAAAAAACATTCAGTATGATATGTTGCGTAATTTTTTTACAAGGATGCTCGCAAGAACAAGAAGTAAAAAAGGAGATGACAAACATGGAGACTGCACTACTAGCAGCTACTGAAAAAAATGAAACGAATACTGTTATATCTTTACTAAAACAAGGCGCAAATATAAATGCGACGGATAGTCAAGGACGCACTCCGCTTATGATTGCTACATACAAAAATGATGTAAAAACCGCAAAAGCGCTTATCGAAGCTGGTGCTGACGTAAATATCCAAGATGACATGAAAAACAATCCCTTTCTATACGCCGGTGCGGAAGGTTACTTAGACATTTTAAAGCTTACGATTGATGCTGGTGCAGATCCTACGATTACAAATCGTTACGGCGGAACAGCTCTTATCCCAGCCTCAGAACATGGCTATATTGACGTTATAAAAGAACTCCTCACTCGAACAAATATTGATGTAAATCATGTAAATAACCTGGGATGGACAGCTTTAATGGAAGCCATCGTACTAAGTAACGGAAACGAAACACAGCAACAAGTCATTCGCCTTCTTATTGAGCACGGTGCAGATGTAAATATTCCAGACAATGATGGTGTTACCCCGCTAGAGCATGCTCGCGCTCATCACTTTGAGGAGATAGAGAAGATTTTGTTAGAAGGCCGTAAGTAAAAAGCTAATTTTTGCCTTCCTCCCCCACCCTATGCTACATTTAAGCCGGTACATTACTATTAATAGGGGGGGGAATAAACATGAACAAACCTAAAATTGGGATGATTGGACTTGGAAGTATTGCGCAAAAGGCCTATCTTCCAACACTTACAAAAGAAACTGATTGGAATTTTGTAGGGGCGTTTACACCTAACGCAGAGAAAAGAAAACAAGTTTGCCAGCAATACCGAATTCAAGACTTTCATTCTATTGAAATGTTAGCTTCGGAATGCGATGCAATCTTCGTTCATAGTTCAACTGCATCGCATTATGAAATCGTTTCTGAACTTCTAAAAAAAGGGATCGACGTTTATGTTGATAAACCGCTAGCAGCTACAGTGGAACAAGCTGAGCAACTAGTCGAGTTAAGCGAGAAGTATAACCGAAAATTAATGGTCGGATTTAATCGCAGATTCGTTCCTATGTATGTCGCTGCCAAAGAACAGGCTAATGATATTTCATGGATTCGAATTGAAAAGCATCGTACAAATAAAGTCGGGCCATATACGTACGACTTCACTATGTTAGATGATTATTTACACATTGTAGATACCGCTCGCTGGTTAGCTAATGATGACCTTAACGCCGTTCACAATATGATGCAAATCAATGAAAAGAATGAACTTCTTTACGGACATCATACATATACAACTCCAAGTGGACTGTTACTTTCTACTGCAATGCATCGCCATGCCGGTACAAATTTAGAACAAATTGAACTTGTAACGCCAGGGAAAATCATTCGCGTAAAAAATATGAATACATTTGAAATTGAACAGGAAAACTCAGTTTCACAAAGTGGTTCCCCATCATGGGATACGACGTTAAAACAACGTGGTTTTGAAGATGCTGTTCATCATTTTATTGAGTGTGTACAAGGCGATACAAAGCCTGTTGTAGATGGATTAGAAGGATTAAAAACGCAGCAAATGCTACAATCTTTACTAGATGATGTAAACAAAAATTAAAACGGATACATTTTTCAGAATTCACTTTCATTCCCATTCCCTCTTTATTTCTCTCGTAAATTTCTATAGAATATGTTGATAGGAATTATAAATTTCATAATGAATCGTGGAAAGGATGGGATTAACACATGTGGAACGAGTTTAAAAAATTCGCTTTCAAAGGGAATGTCGTTGATTTAGCTGTCGGGGTTGTAATCGGTGCTGCATTCGGTAAAATCGTTAGTTCTTTAGTAAAAGATATCATCACACCATTACTTGGTATGGTATTAGGTGGCGTTGACTTTACAAGTTTACACTTTGGATACGGTAAATCTGCTGTTATGTATGGTAACTTCATCCAAACAATTTTTGACTTCTTAATTATCGCAGCTTCTATCTTTATGTTTGTTAAAGTTTTCAACAAACTAACATCTAAAAAAGAAGAAGAAAAAGAGGAAGAAATTCCAGAACCAACAAAAGAAGAAGTTCTTCTTGGCGAAATTCGCGACTTACTAAAACAGCAAAACTCTTCTAAGGATAGAGCATAATTGAACGGATAAAAAGGCATGTCCCCTTGGGACATGCCTTTTCTATATGCTATAACGTTTCCGAATTCATATGAATAAATAAAATAATACCAGCAACCATAAGTACCATAATGCTACCTGCAAATAGTGTAATACCAATAAACATTAAACTTGTGCTCATATCTACTGATACACTTTCAATAAAAATAGAAATTACATACGTGATAAGGGCAATTCCTGCAAGAATACTTCCTGGAACAAATCGCTTTAAACCATTTTGTTTTAACGTCATATATGCAAAAATAGCAGTCATACAAAGCGTAATTATCCAAAGAACGATCATCTCTTTTCCCCCCTCACAAGCCTTTTCTTTCTATTATACATGACATTGCCCTATAATAGTTAAATTTGCACTTATGTGACATATAACAAGGAATAGCCCCATCTATAGTGAAGGCATTATAACATACACTTATACAATAAGGAGGCTTTCATTTGGAATATACTACTACATATAAATTAGAGCTATCCGAACGATTCGATTATGTTACGATTGACTTAGACAAACAGTTTTTTTACATCGAAGTTGTAAATTTACAAAGTAATATAACTGTACTAAAAATATCAATTAACTTGCAAAAAGACGAAACGATGGTAGAGGGAAATATAATTCATTATGATACTTTTCACGTAGATGCATTATTACAAGGATTGAAATATGTTGCTCGAACATGTATTGATCACAATTTAAAAAACCAAGAGGAACTGTTTGCATTTTTAGAAGAAAATTAGCTCCAACAAAAAAAATGGTTATTTTTTCTTTTTATTGATATAATTGTTATATAGAAATATTCTTTATAAGGGAGTGTTCATAATGATTTGGATTTCACTAATCGTATTAGCTTATTTCATCATTCTCGTCCCAATACAGTACAACTACATTAAAATGCTCAAAGAAAAACAGAAAAAAATGAGTGTCTCACAAAACGAACTATATGACAACATGTCTTATGAAGAATCCCAAGTACATTACCATTATCAAAGTAACGTATTTACAATACCTGCTTCGCTTGTCGCAAGTATTATTTATAAAGTGAACCATGTAGCATAATATGTACGCTGTAAAATTATTGTTTGAGTCTGTTCATTCTAGTGAGCCTGATTCTACGAAAATTGATGAGTATTATGAAGAGAATCACGATACACTTTTTGAAGAAAGTATTATTCTTGTTAAAGCAAACAGTTTGGAAGAAGCTCATGCACTAGGCGAACAAATCGCTATACAATCTGAGCATACGTACGATAATAAGTACGGCCAGCAAATAACATGGACGTTTCGAAAACTATTGCATGTGTTTGAATTAGACGATACCCCATTTGAAACCGGAAAAGAATTGTATGCAAGATTTTTACACGTTAAGAAAGACGAAATGGTAAATGCAGTCGTACAAAAATACTATCCTGAATACGAATAAAAGCTCACAGCAATCGCTGTGAGCTTTTTTATACTTACTTCGTTGAATCTCTAAATTGGATACGGTGAGGTAAGATAACAGTGTGATCTTCCACTTTTTCTTTGTTCATATACTTTGTTAATAGACGCATTGCTACTGCACCGATATCATACATCGGTTGAACAACTGTTGAAAGCTGCGGACGAACCATTAATGCAAGGCGTGTATTATCGAAACCAAGTACTTCAACGTCAGTTGGTACGTTTAATCCAGCGTCTTGTGCTGCATGGATTACACCTAGTGCCATTTCATCAGAAGATACGAATATTGCTGTTGGCTTTTCATCATTGCTCCAAAGCTTTTCGAATGCTTCGATACCTGAGTCATATGTGTAATCTCCATCGATTACAAGATTTTCATCATATGAAATACCTGCTTCTTCTAAAGCTTTTTTATAACCTTGTAACTTCTTCGCGCTTCCCGCTTTATCAATGAAAGGACCAGAGACGAAACCGATACGTTTATGTCCTTGCTCGATAAAGTGCTTCATTGCATCATAAGCTGCTTGTGTATAATCAATATTTACTGATGGCGTTTCATTTTGCTCATCAAATGATGCTGCTAATACAATTGGTACTGGAGATTTTTTAAATTCTTCAATGTGAATGTCTGTAATATCTTCACCCATGAAAACAATTCCGTCCACTTGTTTTCCAAGCATCGTATTTAATAAATGGAACTCTTTCTCTTTGTTTTGGTCAGAGTTACTTAAAATGATGTTATATTTGTACATTGTTGCGATATCTTCAATTCCACGAGCTAGTTCTGCATAAAACGTATTTGAGATATCAGGAATAATAACACCTACTGTAGTTGTCTTCTTACTTGCTAGTCCACGTGCTACCGCATTTGGGCGGTATCCTAAACGATCAATTGCTTCTAATACTTTCTTTCTTGTTGTAGGCTTTACATTTGGGTTACCGTTCACAACGCGTGATACGGTAGCCATTGAAACGTTCGCTTCACGCGCTACATCATATATTGTTACGTTCATCTCATCGCACACTCCTTCTATTTTTGTTATCTATTTTTATGTATCGGTTACTTGAATGAAAAAAAGACATCAACTCTATTTGCAGATGCCACCAATCGTCCCGAGTTCTTCCTTTTACTAATGATACGATAAAAACGCAGGCTCATACAATATTTTCCCGCAAAAGTTTCGAAAAAATTCGCTTCTTTTCTCGTATTTTCGTATTTTTTATGAAAAAAGGGCATTTTTTGTAAAAAAATAGATGTTTCCTTAGTAGAAATCTTATTTTAAGCAGTACGATAGTAAATGAAATTTATATCGGCGATTTTTCGAATATATCGACTGTAACTCGAAATATATCAGCGATTTTCCAAATATATCGACCGCAACTCTAATTATATCAGCGATTTTTTAAATATATCAACTTACCAACAAAAATCGACAATGACAGTCGCTATACAATAGGAGAAAGCTGTTCCAAAATGCCTTTTTGGAACAGCTCATTAAAAGTTTTTATAATTTACTTCCAAATGATTTTAATTCATTCATAAAATCATTGAACTGCGGTATATTCATTTGTTGCGCTGCATCAGATAAAGCTACAGCTGGATCTGGATGTACTTCAGCCATAATTGCGTCTGCACCAATTGCCATCGCTGCTTTTGCAGTTGGTAAGAGAAGGTCACGTCGCCCTGTAGAATGCGTTACATCGACAACGACAGGTAAATGTGTTTCTTTCTTTAAAATCGGCACAGCGGAAATATCAAGCGTATTACGCGTCGCTCTTTCATACGTGCGAATACCTCGTTCACATAAAATAATGTTCCCATTTCCCTTTGCCATAATATATTCTGCCGCATTAATGAATTCTTCAATCGTTGCTGATAGACCACGTTTTAATAATACTGGTTTATTCACAGCACCAGCTGCCCTTAGCAAATCAAAGTTTTGCATATTGCGAGCGCCAATTTGAATAACATCAACGTAATCTAATGACATCTCAATATCATTCGGATTTAAAATTTCACTAATAACAGCCAAATCATATTCATCTGCTACCTGGCGCAAAATTTGTAATCCCTCTAATCCAAGACCTTGAAAATCATACGGTGAAGTACGTGGTTTAAACGCACCACCACGCATTAATTTCAGACCTTGCCCTTTCATTGCTTCAGCAACTTGACGTACTTGTTCATAACTTTCCACTGCACACGGTCCCATAATAAAATGCTGATTTCCGTCACCAATTTTTTCACCATTAATTTCAACAATCGTATCTTCTGTTTTTTTCTTACGAGAAACAAGTAATGCTTTACGATGATCGTCTTCTTGTAATTCTAAACCAGCTTGAAAAATTTGTTTGAAAATATGTTGTAAAGTCGAAGTTTCAAATGGACCATTATTATTCTCTGCAATTAAATCCAGCATATTTCTTTCACGTACAGGATCAAAACGTTTCACACCTTGTACTTCTTTTAAATTACCAACTTCTTGTACGAGACGACCTCTTTCGTTTAGTAACTCTAATATTTGTAAATTAAGTTGATCAATTTCAGAACGTAAACGACCTAATTGTTGTGATGCCATAAGAAAGCCACCTCTTTCAAATTCCTATATGTTACTTTTTTAAGATAATTTATTATAGCTGATACATATACGATTGTCACACGATATACAGCAAGGAATTACTATCAAAAAACATTATATATTTTCATTTAAAATAAAAAAAAGACAGTTTACATACTGTCTTTTTTTACAAGAAGGAAACAAACGGTTTATCACTGTTTTTCTCTTTTATAATAACGGCCTCAATTTTACTCTCGGACTTGATCTGTAATTGTACTTTCGCATCTTTAGGCAATTTGTCTAACATGCCTTGAGCAGCCAATTGGGTAAGAGCCATTAATTCTGTTTTACCGTTATATTTAATAACAATATTCATATTTAATGTATCCATTTGATCTTTCTTATAAGAAACTTTAGCGTTGACTGGAATAAAATCTCCATTAGAAAAACCTTTTATTTCCTTAGCAAAGTTATTTATTTTTGTATTATCTTCTCCATGTGCTTGTGTAAATTCATCAGAAGGATATGAATACGACTTTTCATCGATCGTACTCCAATTTCCAAGGTTCGTATCATTCTTTTGAACAGTAGCACTAGCAATATACGTACCATTTTTTAAAGAACTTGTACTTTCTTGCTTAAAGATAGCAAACGTAATTGGAGATTTGTTATATTTATCATTTTTGTTAATAGCTTCAATAAGTTGTTTAGCAACTTCAGTCCCTTTAGACATAGCCTCTTCATTCGATACACTTGAAGACATAGCTAAGCCAATCATAACACCAGATAAACTTAATTCATTTGAATTCTGTTTTCCGAAATAATCTTGTTCTATAATATTTGTCAAAACTGGCGCTTCTACTTTCGCAACTAGTTCATCAATTAGTTTCTCTGGAATATACTGGTTTAATTGCAGTACGTGACTCTCTGTATCAAATTGCTGCGTTGCAATATTTATTAAACCATTTTCATACTCTGCTAAATCTAATTTAGAATTTGTTTTTATATTAGCTGTATTAATAACCTTTTGTTCTTTTAAAGGAATAACAGTTCTATAATAATCTTTAGAAACAGCAGTTCTCGGAATCATACTTTTTTCTTTTGTATCTTTTTGTATAACTTCATCCTTCTTACTAATCGTATTACTATTGTTACTACAAGCTCCCAGTAATAAACTTACGACTGCGAAGGATAATGCCATTTTCTTCATTACTTAAAACCTACTTTCAACAATCTAGTTATTTAGTTTGAACTATTAATAGTGTACCACTAAATATATTTCAACAAAAACAAAAAAAAAGAAGCAAGCACCTTTAGCTTGCTTCTTTTTACTTTATATTCTCTTCTAAAGCATCTTTTTTAATATTCCAATGAGATGTATTCCATACTACCATCCCATCTTTTATGTATAACACTTGTGGTGATTCATGTCTAATACTGTATTGTTCTGCAACACGATTTGACACATCTCTCGCATCTTGTACGTATAAGTAATACGCTGGTACTTCTCTTTCTTCGCTGCAATACGCTTGAAATTCTGTGTATGCACCGTGACTAATTGGGCATGTCGTACTGTGTTTAAAAAGAACATACGGCTCGTTCTTTTCTACTAAGACTTCAAGCTCTTCAATTGTTTCAAGTTTTGTCATATTCATCACGATTCACCTCTCATACGAAATCTAGAGCGTTTCTCTTTCTTTTCAGCTTTTTTCTCAATTCTTTCTAATTTACGCTCTTCTTTTTCAACCTTCTTCTCTTGTCTCGACGTACGGTAATGATTGTATACTTCAATCGCCGCACTGCTCCACTGTACAACTTGCGCTACTTTATCAGCGTTATTTTCAATTTCGTCCGTTACAGAGTCTGATACATTACGAAGCTTCGTATTTAAAGATTGGATTGTCGTTCCAATCCCATCTACACCCGCTACCACTTTATTTAATGACTGTGACTTCTGTTGAATATCATCAGCTAACGCATTCGTTTTATGTAATAATTGCTCTGTCTCTACGCTAATTCCTTGCATTTGTTTTTCTAAACCTTCTAACGTGCTTGCAACGTTTTCTAACGTCTTCTGAACCGATAACAACGTTCTACATACATACACTACTAATACTGCGAAAGCAACCGCGATAATAGCCGCACTTACATATAAAAGAACTTGCATTTCATCACTTCCTTTATCTTTTTCATACTTTCCCCTATTATACAATCATTTTCCGTTTCATTCTAATCCCTATCTCATCATTAGAATTTTCATACTTATTCGTTAACTGTAACATAAATCATTCAACAAATTCCACTAAGTAGGTTACAATAGGAGAGGATACATAATTAGTAGGGAGGCTTTACATATGAAAGATCCACGTATTGAAAAGTTAGCATACAATTTAATTAACTACTCTATCCGCTTACAAAAAGGTGAAAAAGTATTAATTGAAAACTTTGGCTTACAAAAAGAACTTGTAACTGCACTTGTAAAAGAAGCATATGCAGCTGGTGGTTTCCCATTCGTCTCTTTAAAAGATCATCAAGTAGATCGCTCTTTATTAATGGGTGCTACTGAAGAACATTTCGAACAAATCGCTGCATATGAAGCAAGCGTAATGAAAGACATGGACGCTTATATCGGCCTTCGCTCTGGCGATAATATTAATGAACAAGCTGACGTTCCAAGTGAGCGTATGAAAGTTCATGGCCAAACAGTTGGTAAAAAAGTTCATAGAGACATTCGCGTTCCAAAAACACGCTGGGTTGTTCTTCGCTACCCAAATGCTTCTATGGCACAGCTTGCTAAAATGAGTACAGAAGCTTTCGAAGACTTCTACTTTGAAGTATGTAACTTAGACTACGGTAAAATGGATAAGGCGATGGACAGCCTTGTTACATTAATGAATAAAACAGATAAAGTTCGTTTAACTGGTCCTGGAACTGACTTAACATTCTCTATTAAAGACATTCCAGCAATTAAATGCTCCGGTCATTTAAACATTCCAGACGGTGAAGTATACTCTGCACCAGTTCGTGATTCTGTTAACGGTACAGTTTCTTACAACACACCATCTCCTTACAACGGTTATACATTTGAAAATGTACAACTTAAGTTCGAGAACGGCCAAATCGTTGAAGCAACTGCAAACGATTCAGAACGCATTAACAAAATCTTCGATACAGACGAAGGCGCACGCTACGTTGGTGAGTTCGCAATCGGCGTAAACCCATACATCTTACATCCAATGGGAGACATCCTATTCGATGAAAAAATCGATGGCAGCTTCCACTTCACTCCTGGACAAGCTTACGACGATGCATGGAACGGTAACAACTCGAACATCCATTGGGACTTAGTATGTATCCAACGCCCTGAATACGGCGGCGGCGAAATTTACTTTGATGACGTACTAATCCGTAAAGACGGGCGCTTCGTTGTACCTGAATTAGAAGCTTTAAACCCAGAGAACTTAAAATAATGAAAAACGCTCGGAATTATGTTAACGGGTTCGGTTTTGAGGTACAAAATCAGAAAAAGCAATGCAAAAAACAACTGATTTAGCTTGAATTTTGTACCTAAACTAATACATTTAATAGCATAGAAAAAAGCATCAATTTCAGATGCTTTTTTCTGTTTTCAAGACAACATAACAAGATGTCTTTTTAATCCTCTATACGTTTGTTTTTATCAGGTTCTTGAGAATAACAGTCGTCATTTTGTTCAAAACCTTCTGGTTCCCAATTCTCCTCTGGGTAGCCATTCTTTTCAAAAATATCTCTTAAATACCGTATAGCTTCTGCCCATTTCACGAACTCTTTATATTCGAAAGGAGGTTGTCCTTCATCATTCCATACTGCCCAATTTTTATTAGGTAATTGGGTTGCAAACCATTCTGCATCGGGAGGGATAATGAATATGTGAAAGGAATTGTCCATTAACTCATTCCAAGTAGAATATCCAAGACTTTGGCTAAACTTTTCCAAATCGCTAAAAAATAGTTTTTTTATTATTTTTTTCATTGTGTTCATCTCAATCCCCCTTCTTTTTGAAAGAAATGATTTTCTTAAATAGATAATATCATTTAACTCATATTTTTTTCTACTTATACGAAGCCTCTGAGCAGGTGTAGCAACAATATCGGAATCTATTTTAGCATGATTTCCAAACATATGATATTGGCTATTGTCAATACGTTAATTACCAATAAACCTTATTAAATCAACAAAAACAAAAGGTTCAAATCATATACGATTTGAACCTAAAATTATTACGCTATTTAAGTTATTGTACTCCTAATCCGAACCCGTTAGAATTATATCCGAGCGTTTTTTTATTATCCTCACTCTATATCGAGCTACTGTTCTTACTTTTTGTTTGCTGAAAATGAAAATAATATAAAAGTGCCACTGCGATAGTACCTATTAATATTGGTACATATAAAGGCAGGTTCCATTTCATATTTATCCTAGTGCAGATAGCAAACACCAGCATAATTTCCAAGCAAAAAAAAGGTTTTATATATTTCATTTCTTCCCTACCATTTCTATTTTCACATGTGGATTTTCTTTCTCTATAAGCGCCAAGAATTCATCCATATTTTGCGGCATCGCAACCATATGTACTTTATATGCATTCGTCGTAATTTCAAGAGACTTTCCGACCTGACGTATAATTCTCACATCTTTTAATACAATATCATCATTTAAAATACCGTACTTTAATACGCCATTTTCTACTTTATGTTTTTTAATAAATACTTCCCAAACGAGTGGTACATTTACAATGAAGCATAAACCCATCCCAATCAACGCTGACATCCAATGCGCTTTATTAGTGAAAAGCATGACAATTGGATATATAAACATAAAAACTAACGTAAGGCAAACGAAAATGACTACTGACTTACTTCTTTGAATTGGAAAGTTCATACCTACACCCCCCTAATCCAAATTATACCACTATTTCCATTTTAGTTCATAGAAAAAGGCCATTTCTAAATGACCTTTTACACAATGTACCTATAAAATTTCTTATCTACCTGTAGCACCGGAAAGTTTTTCGGCAACTCGTCTATACTCACACTTTGAAAACCATTCTTTTCATAAAAACGATGTGCCGCTAAAAATTTTACTGTTGTTCCTAAGTAAATATCTTTCAATTTTTTATCCTCAGCCCATGAAATTGCTGTTTGAAGCAACATATGTGATGCGCCCCATTCTTTTCCGCGAAACTCTTTTTGTACGAACATTTTTCTTAGCGCTACTTGATGATTCTCAATATCTAATAAAGCTACTGTTCCAACTACTTTACCATCATAAATTGCTACCCAAAAGTTTCCGTGATCCTTTTGATAGAATGTTTCTATTTCAAGTAAATCAGGTTGCTCTTCTTTCGTAATTGAAACATTATACTCTTTTTGCTGAATATGAACGATAAGATCTACTACTTCCTCTTGAAACGTACTTTCATATGGAACAATACGAATCTTCTCGTTCATCGAATCTCTTTCCATTCTGAAGCTAGTAAACTATATACAGCGATATCATGAAAATGATCATATAGCCATTCTTCATCTCGTAAAATACCATCTAACTTAAATCCTAAACGTTCTGGAATTGCGCGGCTTTTCGCATTTCCAACACCGCACCGAATTTCAATTTTATTCAGCTTTAAATTTTCAAATGCATAGTGAAGTACAGCCTTTACGCTACGCGTCATAATACCTTTCCCGCCAGCATCTTCTGCAAGATAATACCCAAGACTCGTCGCTTTCTTCCCCCAGCTCACTGGATGAATGCCTACCATCCCAACGAGCTTTCCTTTGTAACGTATACCACTTTCAAAACCGTCTCCCTCTGCAAACTTCTTTAACCACATCGGAAAAATTTCATCATAAGCATCAGCAGATTTTGTCCCATCTACCCAAGGGAGCCATTTCCGTAAATGATTACGGTTTTGATCTAATAATTGATATAATTCCTCTTTATGATGTTTTTCTAGTAATTGTAGTTCGATTTCGTCATCTACTCGGAGTGTGAACATGTTTTTTAGTCCCCTTTTTAGTTTTCTTATTATTCTAACATTTATATTTCAAAACGCGTACCAATATATCAACGATTTTTGAAATATATCGAACACAACTCCATATATATCGACGTTTCAACATTAAAGCACAACCACGACAACATAAAAAAGACGCACAGCCAAGCTATGCGTCTTTTCTATTATTTCTCTGCAACTTGAACTTCTTTTACGTAAGCCGCTTCGAATTTTTGGATGTCACCTGCGCCCATGAAAATTAGAACGCCGTTTTTATGTTTCTTTAATACATCCGTTGTTGTATCTGTAATTAATTCTGCACCGTCAATACGCTTTTGCAGATCTTCGATTGTTAATTCACCTTTGTTTTCACGTGCTGATCCGAAAATATCACATAAGTATACTTGGTCAGCTTTGCTTAGGCTTTCTGCGAACTCATCTAAGAACTTTTCTGTACGTGAGAATGTATGTGGCTGGAATACAGCGACAATTTCACGCTCTGGATGTTTTTGACGAGCAGCTTCAATCGTTGCATTAATCTCTGTCGGATGGTGTGCGTAGTCATCGATGATTACTTGCTCTCCCATCGGCTTTTCATTAAAGCGACGTTTTACGCCTTCAAAAGTTGTTAATTGATGTTTTACTGCTTCTACATCAACATTTTCATAATGGCAAAGCGCGATTACTGCTAACGCATTTAATACGCTGTGATTGCCGTATCCTGTAATTTTGAACGTATCATAGTACGTGTTACGAACGAATACATCGAATATCGTGCCATCTGTTCTCTTTTGAATGTTGCGTGCTTGGAAATCATTATCTTCTCCAAATCCATAGAAAATAACAGGTACTTTCGCTTGAATTTTTTGAAGTTCTTCATCATCTCCACATGCAATAATGCCTTTTTTCACTTGCAATGCCATCTCTTGGAATGCACTGAATACATCATTGATGTCTGCAAAATAATCTGGATGATCAAAATCAATATTCGTCATAATTGCATAGTCTGGATTATAAGACAAGAAATGACGACGATACTCACAAGCTTCAAATAC
The DNA here is from genome assembly GCF_022663075.1 of Bacillus cereus group sp. BfR-BA-01441. Classification (NCBI taxonomy): domain Bacteria; kingdom Bacillati; phylum Bacillota; class Bacilli; order Caryophanales; family Bacillaceae; genus Bacillus; species Bacillus cereus group sp. BfR-BA-01441. The sequence continues at coordinate 3,400 of NZ_JAKUEU010000005.1, read as the reverse complement.
AAAATACTTACTATTTTCTACCCCATGCCCTGTTCCATCTCCAATAAGGTAAGATGTTGGGTGTGCACCTTGCATTACATGGGCTAACAAACCTGTTGTTGATGTTTTTCCGTGTGCACCAGTTACAGCAACACTTGTGTATTGGCTCATCAGGTCACCTAAGAAATGATGGTAACGATGGACTGGGATGTTTAATTCTTTTGCTGCTACGATTTCTTCATGCGTATCAGGAAATGCATTTCCTGCAATAATCACTTGTCCTTCTTCTACATTATTCTTATCAAAAGGAAGGATCGAGATACTACGCTTTTCCAACGCTGTTTGTGTAAAGAAACGCTTTTCATAATCAGACCCTTGAACAGTATGCTTCATATCATGAAGAATTTGCGCTAATGAACTCATTCCTGTTCCTTTAATTCCTACAAAATGGTAAACTGTCATCTTAAAGAACCTCCAACATTTCGAACTAATACAACGGCCTATCTATAAGACAGTATATGAATCTTTTCTTATTTTGGTAATCATCATACATTTTTGATGTAGTGAAGTTATTCTTTCCCTTCACTTATCAGGATAAACTCGTACGTACTTCTTTATATGTCCATAATAAGTCCATTATAGCAAAAAAGAAGCCGCTATACTATGATAACAGAAAAACTGATAGGGTCAATCACCTATCAGTTTTTCTCTCTTTTACATCTCTTCTCTTTTTTCTAATTGAACACGCTCTAAACGTGGGTTTGGACGATATTTACGACCAGCTTTTGCTTCTGGTTTCCCATTTAGTTCTACATTATCACCAGTAAAGCCAATATTCATTTTTAATAAGCTACTTCCTACCCCGTATATGTCAACAGGTACGTTTTGAGCTTCAAATTCACGAATACGCTTCTCATCAAATCCACCAGTTACAACGATGTCTACATGCTGGAATCCTTCTTCATCAAGTGCTTTACGAAGTGCGAATACAAGCGATGGGTTTACACCACGTGGATCGAATGTTCCAAGTACTTCTGGGTGGCGAATAAAGTATTGATCAATCATCGTGCGGGACGTATCTACACGCACACCTTTTAATGTTGATCCAAATTCACGTGCTACACGAAGTGCATCTGTAATAACATCATTATTGTAATCAATCAGTACAACTAATTCATCTTCTGGGAATTTCTTATGATATGCTTTTGCCGCTTCCACAACATCACCATTAAACATTTGAATTAATGCGTGAGGCATCGTCCCCATACCACTTTTGCCCCACCATTCATTCATCGCATGCGTCGCTTGTGCGCTCATACCTCCGATGTATGCTGCATAACCGTCACCAGCTTGTTGTGTATAATGATCATCACGGTCTCCCATGAAAATAACTGGTTTTTCTTTATCTACGCTACGCGCAGCTTGGACAACGTTATATACGTTTGTCGCAACCGATGTACGACGAGCTAAAATCCCATCAATGACACCTTCTAAAAATCCGAAATTTTCATAAGGACCATGAATTGTTAACACTGTTTCAAATGGACTAATTTTATCGCCATCTTTTAAAGAGTTAATTTCAAGTTCCTCAGGATTTTTAGCGAATGTTTGTAGCAATGCAATTACTTCATCCGTTCCGCAAAGAACTGCATTTTCCTTTTGGAAAAATTGCATCGTTACAACACTTTTCGGGCGAAATTCTTCGATGATTTCTCTAGTCTTTAAAAAGTAAACGGCAGAGAACCAACCTTCTCCAACACGTTCGTCAAATTTAAATGTTTTATTTGTTAGTCTATTTATTTCACCTTTTAATTTTAATTCAATTTCTTTCATGTCGCTTTACTCCCTACTTTACTATCCAACATTTTCTCTTAGTATACAGCAAAACCGTTTACTATACATTTGTTTCCTGCATAGCGGCAAATTCATCCTCAGAAATAAGGACATCTCTCGGTTTCGTTCCTCTACCTTCAGAAATAATTCCTTGCGATTCCATCTCTTCAATGAGACGTGCCGCGCGATTATAACCGATGCGGAATTTTCGCTGTACAGAAGATGTGGACGCTCCCCCTTGTTCTACAACAAATTGACATGCATCAAGGAACAATTCGTCTTCCGACTCAGCTTGTTCTGTTTTCGCTAATAAATCCTCTTGCTTAAATAAGTAATTCGGCTTCATTTGCTTTTTCACATGATCAACTGTTTTTTCAATCTCATCATCCGATACATATACACCTTGTACACGAACTGGTTTAGATGTACCGTTCCCTAAGAATAACATATCACCACGGCCAAGTAATTTCTCCGCGCCCCCAATATCAATAATCGTACGCGAATCAACTTGAGATGATACAGTAAACGCAATACGCGTTGGAATGTTTGACTTAATTAAACCTGTAATAACATCTACAGATGGACGCTGCGTCGCTACTAATAAATGAATACCACAAGCACGTGCTTTTTGCGCAATACGACAAATCGCTTCCTCAACATCACCAGGTGCTACCATCATTAAATCGGCTAACTCGTCAATGACAATAACGATATAAGGTAATGTCTCTCCTGGAATTTCTCGCTCACTTACAATCGTATTGTAGCGAGTTAAATCACGAGCACCTGCGTGTGCAAACAATTCATAACGGCGTTCCATTTCCTCAACTGCCCATTTTAATGCAGCTGTCGCTGCTTTTACATCCGTAATAACAGGTGCTACAAGATGCGGAACAGAATTGTATGGTGCAAGCTCAACCATCTTCGGATCAATTAACATTAACTTCACTTCATGTGGTTTCGCTTTATATAAAATACTCGTTAAAATCGCGTTAATACACACACTTTTACCTGAACCCGTTGCACCCGCAATAAGTCCGTGCGGCATTTTTCGAATATCCGTTACAATTGGGTCCCCTGAAATATCAAGTCCAAGCGCAACAGTAAGCGGTGATTCACTCTTTGTGAATACAGGACTTCTTAAAATTTCGCGAAGAAATACTGGCTTGCTTTCTTTATTTGGAACTTCAATTCCAATTGCACTCTTCCCTGGAATCGGCGCTTCAATACGAATATCTTTCGCAGCTAAACTTAACTTAATATCATCACTTAAGTTTGTAATTTTATTTACTTTCACACCTGGGTCTGGCTGTACTTCAAAACGAGTTACCGCTGGCCCTTGCGATACATTAATAACATGTGCGCCAACGTGAAAATTATTAAACGTTGTATCTAATAATTCTTTCTGCTCCTCTAACCATTCTGTATTATCTAACGCTGATTGCTGTGGAATCGACAACAGCGCTAATGGTGGAACAGTATATGTCGGTGGTGTATGCAATACATTTCGCATATCGTTCTCTCTTTGATTTACAACATATGCTTTCTCTTGTACTTCCGTACTTGAAATTGGCTTTTGTACTTGCTCTAC